>QHMQ01000027.1:0-515 GCA_003217835.1 Verrucomicrobiota bacterium | reverse complement strand
TGGCGTGCTGAATGGCGTGACCCGTTTCGTGTGCCGCAATGCCAAGCGCAGCGACCGAGGGCGTGTTGTAAACATTGCTCGAAAGACAAAGTTTCTTGCTCGTCGGATCGTAATGATCGCCGAGAAAATCATTCGTCTCGACAACATCGACATCGCGGATTTGGGCCGCTTCCAGAATTTCGCGCGCGCACTCCGCACCGGTGATGTTCGAGCTGGCGCGCACCTCGCCCCATTTTCGAAACGCGCTGCTTACCCGAAACTGCGCCCAGAGTGCGATGATCAACGGCACGCCGATGTAAAGGAGCCAATGAGATCCAAAACCGAAACCGTAAGGATAAAACATGTCGATCTTAATTTAACGCGGCAAAGCGATTTGTCACTTTGCCCCTGGAACAATTAGACGCTCAGCCGGGTCGCGCGTTCATCTTGGAGCAACAGGCTTCTAGCCGTGTGGGCCGAGGGCGTCCTCGCCTGATCATTGAAACACGCAGCCAAGATGGCCACGCGCCCCACAG
>QHMQ01000056.1 GCA_003217835.1 Verrucomicrobiota bacterium | reverse complement strand
AACGACCAAAATTCATAGTATTGCCGGTTTGCTTAACGGTGAGCGTTCGTTCGTTTCCATACGACCATTTCGATCGCCACATCACACTATTAGCGACATTGGCCTGCTCGGCGGTGGCGCATTCCCAAATCCGGGCGAAGTAAGTCTGGCGCACAATGGCGTTCTCTTTCTCGATGAACTGCCTGAGTTCAAACGATCGGCATTGGAAGTGATGCGCCAGCCGATTGAAGACGGGAAGGTCACAATTTCGCGCGCCGCCGGCAGCCTCACGTTTCCGGCCGAGTTCATGTTAGTAGCGGCGATGAACCCTTGCCCATGCGGATATTTTGGTGACTTAAAGCGCGAGTGTCGCTGCGGTCCCGTACAGGTGCAACGCTATCGCCAGCGCGTTTCCGGGCCGTTGCTCGATCGTATCGACCTGCACATCGAAGTGCCGGCAGTCGAATATCGAGACGTCGCCAGCGAGCGCGCCGAAGAGGCTTCGACGTCGATTCGCGAGCGTGTTGGCTGCGCGCGCCAGAAACAGCAGGAACGATTTTCTCTCGAGTTCAAAACAAACTGCAACGCACGGATGGCTACGCGCCACCTTAAGCAACATTGCAAGCTCAGCCAGGATTCGCAGGACCTGATTCGCGTAGCGATGAATGAACTGAACCTCAGCGCCCGCGCTTACGATCGCATCCTTAAAGTTTCGCGCACGATCGCCGATCTCGACGATAAGATCGACATCTCATCCGAGCACGTCAGCGAGGCGATCCAATATCGTACTTTCGACCGTACTCTCTGGGTTTGAGCGCTGATCCCGTCTGATCGGTGCAACGCTTCGCTGGCGAAATTTGAATCCATTCGGGATGCGCGGCGCATCTCATGGGAAACAACACCTATTGAGATTATGAACCCGACACCACTAACCCTTCGCGGAAATCACCGCACGCTCATCACGGATTACAATTATCATTCTGCTGCACTGGAGAGTTTTAACACGAATTGTGGACGCGTCTCCGTGCTGTCGCTCTGGGACATTAGCCGCAGTTATTTCAAAAACGAAGCGCGTTACGATTTTCTGGGCGAAGTCGGGCTCTTCGCGGCGATCGTTTTGGCGCGTTTCTTCCCTTGATTAACAACGCATATGCGCTGGTAGAATCTGCTCGTGCCATCGGCAACTTTTAACCAGCGGCGCTTTCGCCTGGCAGTTGTCGTGTACTCGCTGTCGCTTGTCGGCTGTGGCCCTGCGACTGACCGCGTCCTGGAGGAGACGATCGAGCAATCCTATAAAATCGAACTAACCGCCAGTATAAGCATCAAGAATGTTGATGGTTCGATTCACGTTTACGGTGCGCCTGCTAACGAAATGACGTTGCAGGCGACCAAAAGAGCCTATACGCCCAACCGGCTCAAGCAGATCGCGGTCAATGTTTCTGTGCAGCCACGTGCAGTTGCAATCGAAACAACTTTTCCCAGAAAATCGACATGGGGTCTCTTTGACCGCGCCGGTACCGTCGATTACACCATCGTTGTCCCCGATACCGCTAAGATATCGCGATTGGAATTAGCTAATGGGGAACTTTCAATCGAGGGAATGCGTGGGCAAAACGTCCACGCCAGCTTGGGAACTGGTCGACTCGTCGATCGTAACTGTTTCAGTAACGTGGATGTCACAGTGGGTCGCGGCACTCTCATCTTGGCTTATGAATGGTGGGAGCCAGGCAAATTTTCCGTCCAGGCAAACATCGCAAATGGAAATGCAATCGCGTTCTTCCCGAGCGACGCCGTTTTCCATCTGATTGCTGAAACGGTTCACGGGAGAATCGCCAGCGACTTCGCCCCAGAAGGAGAGCGCCGTGCGGAACCAACGGCCAAGATCGACATGTCAGTTAACGGCGGAGGCGAAGTTGGAATTAAAATGAATGCAACGGAAGGCAATATCAAAATTGTCGAGCAAAACCCCTGACACGGGTTGCGTCGAGAGATTCAGAATTTACAATCCAAATCGCAAATGCCCTCGTTCGACATCGTCTCCGAAGTAGACAAGCAGGAGCTCGATAACGCGCTCAATCAAGCGCGCAAAGAGCTGGCGACCCGGTTCGATTTCAAGGGAACAACGGCTGAAATTCTCGCGGAGAAAGACAAAATCACTCTTACTGCCGAAGACGCCGCCCGGTTGCGAGGATTGCGTGAAATTGTGATCAGTAAACTTTCGAAACGCGGCGTCGATCTTCGCAACGTCGAACAAGTTGAGCCTGCGATCTCATCCGTCGGACACGCCCGACAGGAGTTAAAAATTCAGCAGGGGCTCGAGGGGAACAAGGCCAAGGAAATCATCCAGGCAATCAAATCACAGGGATTCAAAGTGCAGAGTCAGTTGCAAGATCGACAAATTCGCGTCACCGGAAAAAAGAAAGACGACCTGCAAGCCGTAATTCAGTTCGTGCGCAGCCGCGACTTTGGTGTCGCGACAAATTTCAAAAATTTCCGCGACTGACTTCTGATTGATTCATCCGCCCTGCACCGGCGGCATGATTGAAATCTCTTCGCCTGGTTTTAATTCGTAATTGCGATCAACAAATTCGACGCCAGCGCCAATGAGGATGCTTTTGTCCCGCGACCGCAGCGTCGGCACTTTCTCATAAATTTTTGTTAGTAGATCACCCACCGTAGCTTTGTCCGGAAGATCGATACTTAACTCAGACGCGCCGGCTAGGTCACGCAAATGCGAGTAAAACTGGACGCGAATATTCATCGGCCTGGATCAGGTGAGTTGGGCAATCAATTCCCTTCGCAGTACGCCAATATAGGGAAGGTTGCGATACTGTTCCATAAAATCCAGCCCGTCACCGATCACAAATTCGTCTTCGATTTCAAAGCCGACGTAATCTGCATCGACCTGCCGTGAGCGTTCTTTCTTTTTGCTAAGCAAAACGCAAATGCGGATGCTGCGCGGGTTAGCTGTTTCCAATTTCTCGCGAATAGCCGCTAGCGTGCGACCGCTATTCAGAATGTCATCTAGAATAAGGATATGCCGATGGGCCACGTCGGGCAGGCCGACCTGCCTGAAAATTACCTCGCTGCTGGATTGCGCTTGACCATGGTAACTCACCACACTCAGACAATCGAATTGCAATGGAAGTGGGATCCGCCGCAGCAAGTCTGCCACGAAAATTAAGGTCCCGTTTAAACAGCAATTACAGTCAATACGCGATTGCGATAATCATTCGAAATTTGTGCGGCGATCTCGGTCCAGTCGCCGGTGAATTGCCGGCTCATCAAACAGCACCCGCTCGAGATCACCTTGCATCGACAAGTAAGTTATTAGGCCATCAGCTCCGGCAAAGATCAACGCGCGACTATGTTTTCTGTCGATGCTATTTTTGTGCCGCAGAATCGTATGCTTATTCACCAGGAACAATTCGAAGTGCGCACGGACGGCAAGGGCACGTACGAAATCACCGACGATATTCAGGCAAAGATTGATAAATGCGGCCTGCGCAATGGTACGGTCACAATCTTTGTTCAGCATACCAGTTGCAGCTTAATTATGATGGAGAACGCCGACCCGACCGCGCGACGCGACCTGGAGGAATTCTTTAACCGCCTGGTTCCGGAAGATGCCGATTACTTCACCCACGGCTCGGAAGGCGGCGATGACATGCCTTCACATATCCGAATGGTTTTGACGCGAACAAGCGAGATCATCCCAATTGTAGATGGGAAAATGCAGCTCGGGACCTGGCAGGGAATTTTTCTCTTTGAGCACCGCCGCGCCCCACACCGACGCAAGATTTGGATCACGATTATGGGCCAATAGGTAAACTCCGTTGGCTCGTTCGCTTTCGTTCACTCAATCGCGTCCTAGCTGTAAATCGCGTCCACGAGCCGCAATGATTTTTCGTTGGGCAGGAGCGATTGCTCCATTTGGTTCATAACGTAAGCGAAGCTGATTTTATTCTCCGGGTCGGCGAACGCATGGCTGCCGCCCGCGCCGGGATGCCCAAATGCCATCGATGTGCCGAAAATTCGTCGACTTGCGTTCCGCGCATTTTTCATAAAGCCAGCGGAAAACGCAGTCGGTATTTGAAAGACGCGGTCGATTCCATCAGTCAGCGTTGTTGTCATCCAACGCAAAGTTTCCGGTGAGAAGAAGTGTTGTCCTTCGAGCTCGCCGCCGTTCGCAAGCATGGAATAGAATTTTGCCAGCGCCCCAGCACTCCCAATTCCGCCAAAAGAAACAATCGGTTGCGCGCGGATTGCGGGATTGTTCATCGCGCTGACCGCATGCAATCCGTAAGGTGAAGTAAATGTTTTGCGCGCCAGCGTGCCGGGCGTGATTAAATCGACATAAAATTGTTTCGGTTCCGGCGGTTTGCCGGCTTTTGCAGCATACATCGTCGCCACGCGAGGATTCTCTTTTTCGGGCAAACCGATCCAAAGGTCGAGTTTGAGAGGCTGGCCAAAGACTTCTCGCCAGTACTCTGCCAGCCGTTTCCCAGCGATGCGCCGAACAAGTTCATCGAGGAGAAAGCCGAACGTCCGGGCATGATAACCATGCGCCGTCCCGGGCGGCCACAGCGGTCTCTGCGCTTCGAGCGCTCGAATGACCGCGCTGTAGTCAAGCACATCGACTCGTCGATCCAGTGCACAAAGCCCAGCTTGATGCGAAAGCAGCTGTCGGAGCGTGATCTTTTCTTTGCCGGATTGCGCGAACTCCGGCCAGAACTCAGTCACGCGTTGGGAGATGTCGATCTCATGTTCCTGCAAGACGTGCAGTACGCACGCGCTACCCAGTCCCTTCGTCGCGGACCAGATGAGAGCGATCGTATCTGACGCCCATGGATGCTCGCGACGCACATCACAGAAACCGCCATAGAGATCGACAACTGATTTGCCATTTTGCCAAACTGAAACGGCGGCACCCAATTCACCAAATTTTTCGAAGTTTTCGCAAAAGAGCAGCTCCAAGCGCTCGCGAAGTTCGCTTGGTTTCAGTTGCATCGATGGAACCTCAAAAAGTGACGCGATTCGATTCTCCAGTTCCTCCGCGTCCAATTTCATTCTGGAATTTTGGATGGACATCCTCCATGTCCTTATTTTTGCTACAGCAAGAGCGATTCGAGCTCGTCCAGCCGTCGCTCAAATAATTTCAGCGTGCTCTCTATTGGTGCCGGTGTTGCCATGTCCACGCCAGCGATCTTGAGCGCTTCGAGCGGGAACTTCGAGCCGCCGGAGCGCAGGAAGTTTAGATATGCATCTACGCTGCCGGATTTGCCGGAGAGAACGCGTTCCGAAAGCGCAACGGCGGCAGAAATTCCGGTCGCATACTTATAAACATAGAATGCGCTGTAGAAATGCGGAATGCGCAAGCATTCCAGATCAAGCTGCGGATCGAGAACGAAATTTTCCGCGAAGTAGCCCTCGAGAAGTTTGCGATACTGCGATTTGAAAACGTCGAGCGTGAGCGCGTCGCCGCTTTCCTCGACCGCGTGGATGATCTTCTCAAACTCGGCAAACATCGTCTGCCGAAAGAGCGTGCCGCGAAGATCGTCGATCTGTCGATTGATGATATAAGCGCGCATCTTCGGATCGCTTGTTTGTTCGAGGAAATAATGGGTGAGCAACTCTTCGTTGAATGTCGATGCAACCTCGGCCAAAAAAATCGGGTACTCATAATCCTGAAAGCTCTGCGACTTTTGAGAAAACCAAGTGTGCATCGAGTGGCCGGCTTCGTGCGCCAGCGTGTAAACGTCGGCGAAGACGTCGTCCTGATAATTCAAGAGAATATAGGGCGGCGCGCCATAACTTCCGGATGAAAACGCGCCGCTACGTTTGCCTTTTGTTTCGTAGCGGTCGCACCAACGGCCGCGTAAACCCCTGGCCAGAACATCGATATATTCTTTTCCAAGCGGAGCAAGCGCGACGAGAACATGTTCGACGGCTTGATCAAAAGTGACGCGCGTTTCGACTTCCGAAACGAGCGGCACGTAAGTGTCGTAATGATGCAACTCGGGCAAACCGAGCACTCGCCGGCGCAATTCGAAGTACCGAAAAAGCGGTTTCAGGTTTGCGCGGACGGAGGTGATCAATCCGTCATAAACGGAAACCGGCACGTCGTCAGGGAAGAGTGCCGCTTCGAGAGCGGATGAGTAACGCCGGGCGCGCGCGCGAAAGATGTCAGCCTTCACCGAATAAGCCAATGCTGCAGCGAGCGTGTACTGATGATCTTGGAATTCGGCGTAGAATTGATGAAAAGCGCGTTTGCGCAATTCGGGATCGCGTTTTACCAAAAACGAGCTGAAAGAACTTTGCGTCAGCGGCCTCTCGCGTCCGGTTTCATCGGTTAACACGCCGAACTTCATGTCCACATCCGTGAGCTGCGAGAACATGTCGTCGTACCCGCTAAGGGCGACCCTTCCTAACGCGAGAATGCGTTCCTCCGGTTCGGAAAGCACGTGCGGCTTCATTCTCCGAATTTTGTGGAGTTTGATCCGCCAATCCGCCAGCGCCGGAGCGACAATGAACTTTGCGAAAGTTTCGTCGTCGATCGCCTGGATTTCCGGGGTAACGAATGCACCCGCTTCCGCGATCTTTGTCATCAGATTTTGGATCTGCCCGATCCGCGCGAGGTGTTCATTGTTCGCGCTGTCCTCGGCCAGTTGAAGGGATGCGAAGTGATAAAGGCGCTCAAGTTTCACCTCGAGCGCCTTTTCAAATTCAAGACAATCAACAAGGCTTTGGGGCGAGGCGCTGAGCTTGCCCCTCCATTCTTTCAGCCGCGGATACGTTGTTTGGACCCAAATAAAAGCTTCCTGCCACTTCCCCACGTCAGCAAAAAGACCCGTCAGGTCCCATTTATCCGATTGGGGAATTTCGGAGCGTGTTGGTATTTTTAATTCGTCCATCAAGAAACGGCGTACTAAGGCGAGCGCGCGATTGAGGTCAATTTCGGCGATCGGCGGTCGCGGTCTACCAAGTCGGCAATCGTGGGGTGCAGGGCGATTTTGCGCAGCGCGCGTTCAGTCAGTCCCTTGCCAGGTGGAATTTTGGGCCACGGCGATGCGCCCGAGGGATGCGGCAAAGGGATCAGATCGAATCGATGTTGTGCGCGTTCAACGCGGAATTTTCGGCCGATGACTTCGTCCAGCTTCGGGCAATTGATGAACTGCGCGATAGCTAATCTGCCCACGGGAATGATCAGTCGCGGTCGCAAGATTTTGATCTCTTCATCCATCCAAGACGAGCAATTGTGAATTTCATCCGGTGCAGGAACACGATCACCGCCGCTCGGAGTTTTCCCGGGAAAACATCGGCACACCGCCGCGAAGTAAATTGTCGATCTAACGGTTGATTCAGCGAGGCCGCAGAATTTCCCGAACCACTGAAAGAGGGTACGCCCCGCGGTATGCGCGAACGGACGTTGCAAAACCGGCTCTCTTGGTCCCGGCGCCTGACCAATTAGCATGACATCGCTGACAACCACGCCTCCTGAAATCGGTGTCGATTGCATGCGCGGGCAGCGTCGACACTGCATGAGATGAGTGACGTGATCTCCGAGACGAGCCTGAGTCCGCGAATGGTTGACCATTTCAAAGAATGATCACCGTCGAAAGATCGACAATAACAAACTCAGTAGAATGCTGAGAATTATGCAGGTGACGATGGGAAAATAAAACGCCGAGTTGCCGCGCTCGATCCGGATGTCGCCAGGCAATCGCCCCAACCATTTCGGCGCAAAGCCGCCCCAGAAAACCAACCCGATCACCGCAATCACGACGCCAATAATCACCAAAAACTTTCCCATTTCCCGCATCGCCAGATTGTCTTCGAGAACTTAATTCAGGGCAAATGGAAGCGGATAGTTGCGTCGCGCGAGCCGTGCGAAGAGATTCAAGGCGATGGCGGTGCAGTTTAGAGATTATTACGAAACACTCGGCGTCCAAAAAACGGCGAGCGAAGATGAGATTCGGACCGCCTTTCGCAAGCTGGCGCGGAAACATCATCCCGATGTCGCGAAGGACAAAGCGGCCGCCGAGGAAAAGTTCAAGCAAATCAATGAGGCGTACGAAGTCCTGAGCGATCCGGAAAAGCGAAAGAAATATGATCAGCTTGGCGCAGATTGGAATCAGCCAGGTGGATTTCAGCCGCCTCCGGGATGGGGCGCGCAGCAGCCTAGCGGAGGATTTTATCAATACGGAGGCGGCGACGGCGGAGTCGAATTCGAATTTGGCGGAACCGGGTTCAGCGATTTTTTCGAGACGTTTTTCGGAGGTGGCCGTGGGCGTTCAGCTTTTGGTGGATTCGGAGGACATCAGGCAACAGCCGCGCGCGGGAGTGACGTCGAAGCGGACATCATGGTTACGCTCGAGGAGGCGCTCCATGGATCGACAAGAACAGTTTCGTTGCGCCGAGCGGGTTCAAACAAAACGGAGAGTTATCAAGTCAAGATCCCGCGCGGAGTTCATGAAGGCCAACGCATCCGGCTCGCCGGTCAGGGGGAGGCGGGAGCGCGCGGCGGCAAGAGCGGCGATCTCTTCTTACGTGTTCGGTTGGCGCGACATCCCGATTTCACAGTTGAAGGAAGCGATTTGATTCACGAGGTGAAGATCGCGCCATGGCAAGCAGTGCTTGGAACAGAACTGAAGGTGCCAACGGTCGACAGAAATGTCCGCTTGAAAGTTCCGCCAGGAACACAGGGCGGACAACGCTTCCGTTTGCGTGGACAAGCTCTTCCCGGAATTTCTGGCAAACGTGGGGACCTTTACGTGGTCGTGCAAATGAATGTGCCGAAAAAACTAACCGAGCGGGAGCGGGAAATCTGGAGCGAATTGGCCAAATTGCACGGGGGCTAAGCTCGAGATCTTGTTCTGGACAGCGCTCGACCCTGTGATCTAACAAAGACGTCGAATGAAAATTTCCCTCGGAACGGATCACGCCGGTTTTCGTTACAAAGAGAAAGTGAAAGAGTTGCTCGGCACACTCGGACATGAGGTGAAAGATTTCGGCACGTTTAATGAGGAACCGGTCGATTATCCGCTTTTCATCCGGCCGGCGGCGGAAGCCGTCGCGCGCGGCGAGTGTGAACGCGGGATTGTATTCGGGGGTTCGGGCAACGGCGAAGCGATGGTGGCAAACAAAGTGCACGGCGTGCGTTGCGCTCTGTGCTGGAATGAAGAATCGGCGCGCCTTTCGCGAGAACACAACGACGCCAACGTTCTTTCCATCGGTGAGCGCATGATCCCCGAAAATTTGGCACTGAAGATTGTGCGGATCTGGCTAGAAACACCTTTCGACGGCGGCCGACACGAGAGGCGTGTCGCGCAGTTGAACGCGATGTGATCGGTTAAACCCATCGATCCATACAGACTGCGACCAGGAAAACGGCGCTTACAAATGCGTTGCTCTGGAAAAAGGCGCGATTGATTCCGCCCAGGTCAAGTTTGCTCGCAGTTCTGTGTTCGTAAAAAAGTGCCGCGGCAACGAGAGGCATTCCACCGTAATAAATTAGCCCAAGCTGCGCGGTGATACCGAAAACGATCAGCGCGACAAACATTGCGAGGTGCAGGAATTGCGCCAGGCGGAGACTGCGGGCGATGCCAAGTTTCACGACAAGCGACCGAATACCTTCGCGCCGGTCGAAATCATAATCCTGCGTTGCATAAATTAGATCAAAGCCCGCGACCCAGCAGATCACGCCGGCTCCCAGCATGAGCGGCGCAAGATCGATCTGTCCTGTCTGCGCGATCCAGGCACCGATCGGCGCGACCGCCAACGCCAGTCGAGAGCGATCGGCGCGAGCATGAACGTCAATCGATTGATTGCCGCTGCTGCCAAAATAAATCCGGCGGAACTCAACATGAGCAAGATAATTGCCACCCATTTTGGAACGAGAAGGTGACGCGAGGCAGTACGCGGATTGCGCTGATCGAGCGACCAATCAACCAGGCGATTGAAAAGCATCGCTGCCGTTCGTGTAAAAACCATGCAGGTCACGACCAGCGACAAGATTCGTAGCGAGGGCCGGCCGTTCGCGGCCACGATAAGTGCGCCAAGAGCAAACGGGAGCGCAAAGGCCGTGTGAGAAAAACGAATCAGGCGGAAAAACCGTGCCAGCGGCCAGTCGGGTCCGATCTTTGGCTCACCTTGTCGATCGTTGGAGTCCACAAAGCAGCACGATCAAAGATCGCCATCCAGCAGTTGACGCAATCTGTCGCTCGCCTTCGAGAGAATCGGCAAGCCGTGCGCGAAGAGCATCCGTTCAGTTTTGTAGGTCAGAAGCTTTCGCAACGACCGCCGCATTTCTTTTTCGTTCGAGCAGTACTTCCCAGGAAGAAAAGTGAAACCGTACGGTCGGAAGTTGATCAGTGCGTCGCCCACGATAAGCGTTCCGTCGCCTGACGCGTAATGAAGGACAATCTCACCTGGGGCTGCGCCATCGATGCCAATCACATGCAGTTCATCGCAAATCTTCTCACCATCGGCGAGTTCGCTGAATTGCCGCGGCATCGTATCAGGAAATGCCGCGCGATGCGCAAAGATCGGAACCGAGAACCGCTCGGCAAATTGACCGGACGCCCGCAGATGATTGGCGTTGGTAATGACGACGCCGGCGATGACTCCTTGCTCGTGGAGCTGAGCAAATGGAGCCTTCCTCAGCGGAATCGGATCAACAACAAAAATTCGATTCCGAGTAGCAATCGCGCTAGAAAACAGGTCCGAGTTCGCCGCCTGATCGTACGCTTGCCAGATAAATAGATCGGCCGCGATTTTATCAAGATCAGTGGCAGCGGTCATCACGTCCAACGCGGATAGTTAACGGCCAGATTATGATTCGAGCACGCTCTGGTTCGCCCCAAAGATCTTGAAGATCTGAGACAATCGCCGTGGTTGGGTCCTTATGATTTTCGGCGATGAACCGCTGGGTCGCCGACCATGTTCGCAGATAACCCAGTAGGCGCTCGAGCGACCAATGCGCTTCCATTCGAAATTGGGGTGGGTGCATTTCGGCAAAAGGAAACGCAAGATGTGCATAACCTTTCTCGATAACTCTTCGCTCCGGTGGCCAGTACGGACCGACAATCTCCTCGTAAAAACGGTTGATCACGTTGTCGATGTTTGGCGCGATTTGCAGTAGGTTATAGCCCAAAACGGCGAGCACGCCTTGCGGCTTCAGCACGCGTTTCGCTTCATCGTAAAAGAAATCCAGGTCGAACCAATGCAGAGCTTGGGCGACAGTAATAGTGTCGATCTTATCGGAACTTATCCCGCTCTTTTCCGCTGTCGCCACTCGGTAATCGATACGCTCGTGTCGTGCCGCATTCTTGATCTGCTTCTCACTCGCATCTGTAGCGATCACATGTCTGAATTTTGAAGCGAGCGCGACCGCAGCCTGTCCGTTTCCGGTGGCGCAATCCCACGCAATCTCATTATCGGGCGCGATGTCGCTCAGATAATCAAATAATTCAGTCGGATAATGTGGCCGGAATTTTGCATAATCCGCCGCTTGCGCTGAAAAATGATCCCTGAAGTTCATATTGTTAGCTCGCGGCGCTGGTCACATTCGCTACCCGTGCGAACATTTCGTGATAAATGCGCTCGATCGCGATGCTCGGATCTTCGAGCATCATCGATTCCTTGATTACACTCGCATAGATCGGGAATGCAAATGGTGAGACGGCGGCGAGCTCTCGCAGCTTCCAATCAAAATTCGAGACTGCTTCGAGGAAATCGTAGGTTGCTTCGGCGTCAAGAAAAGTGTGCGCGGCCTGTCGGTAAGCTTCGAGGAGAAGCGGGTGCTCCGGCTCATGTTGTTGCAGAACCCGAAAAAGCACTTCGGCGCTCCAGCTTAACTGTCTGACCTCGCGCTGTCTTCCCCTCGAGTTGCGCGGGACCATCAAGCCGGTTTGCGCGACCCCGCGAAATTGCCATTTCACCAGCTGCGATTCTCGGAGCGCAGAGTTCAAGTCTTCCTCCGCTCGCTCACCTTGAAAGCAAAGCCGCCACTCCTCCAGTGGCATCTCTTGAGATCGCCGGAGCGTAAGCAGAAACCCGTAGTCATCTATCGTCACCAGCGCGTTGCCGCCGATCCGTTCTTTCACGCGCCAGGCGACGATGCGCGAGAGGGCATCATTTGCGCTGCGGCCAACCAGCGAATGGAAAAAATAATGCGAATAATCGGGTCCGCGATAAAGCTCGATGAGCATCTTCTGATCAACGGGAATTTCCGAGATGCTCATTTGCGCCCGGAACTGCTCGACGATCGCTTGTGCGTTCGCGATTGAGACATCGTAATTCTCGACCAGCCAATCAACCGATTTCTCTTGTCGATCTGTTCGCACAAGGTGCGCAGCTAATTCCGTGCGCAATTTCCTCACCGCCCGCGCCACGCCGGAAGTGAGAGGCATTTTCGCAGCGTTCCACCGCGGCACGGTCGGGAGCTGGCCATCGGCGCGTTCAACAAACGCTTCGTTCGCGCCGGTGTCGATCAACCGAACAACGCGCCCGGCCAGGACAAAGAGATCGCCGATATTGAGTTGTTTAATGAAATTTTCCTCCACCGAGCCTAAACGGCGTCGTTTGAGCAGAACATCGACATATCCTTCTGAAACAATCGTGCCAATATTGAGGAGCAAATCGCGCACAATGCGCGGATGTGCTAGCGACACCATCTCGTGGTCGATCTTGATTTTGCCGAAGAGACCAGAATAACGCGCCGCCAGCGATTCACCGCCTCCTTCGAGATACAGCAAAATCCGATCGAACTCTTCGCGGCTCAGCTCACGGAACGGGTAAGCGCGGCGGATCAGGGCGAATGCGTCATTAATCTTGATCGGCGCAAGCGCAGCAATTCCAACAATCTGTTGCGCTATGACATCAAACGGTTTTTCCTCAATCCGGATCGGATCAAGCGCACGTTCTCGGACCAGCTTTGCGATAACGGTTGCCTCGACCAGATCATTCACATTCGTCGCGACGAACACACCGTTGAATGGCGCGCGAAACTCCTTTTGGCGTCGCAACCATTACGACAAGATCGACAGCGCCGATATCAATGCCCAGCTCAAGGCTGGTCGAGCAAACTACCGCGCGCAGCTCGCCGTTTTTCAAGCGATCTTCGACTTCCAGCCGCACGCTGCGGTCAAGGGACGCATGATGGGTTTCGATTTGATCGGACAACTCTGGCAGGAGTTCCTTTAGTCTCAGACCGATTTGCTCGGCGGCAGAGCGGACATTCGTAAAGACGAGCACGGACTGTTGGCGTCGGATCAAGTCAGCCAGTTCAGCATAAAGACGCGCGCCGGTGTAGCCTGCTGGCGGATATGGATCGCGGCGGATCGGTGAAAAGACTTCGATGATCGATTTCTTTTCAATCTGCGCTTCTGCGACGAGGCATGGTCGATCTCTCCCGACAAGGAAATGGGCAAGCAGATCGAGCGGTGCCGCCGTGGCCGAAAGACCAATGCGGCAAAGCGGTGAAACAGACTTTTCTCGGAGACGTTCGAGACGTTCGAGCGAGATCGTCAGATCGGCGCCGCGCTTATTTCCCGCGAATGAGTGCAGTTCATCGACGATGACGAACTGGCAATTGCGAAAATGCGCTGCGTAATCTTCCTGCGCGAGCATGACTGCCAAACTCTCTGGTGTCGTGACAAGGAAATGCGCGCCCTCTTTACGAAACTTGGCCCGGCTCGTTTGCGTCGTGTCGCCCGTACGCAAATGGATCGACAATTTCTTATCGAGGCCCATGCCGGCAATCGGGGTCCGCAAGTTTTTCTCGATGTCGTAAGCAAGTGCTCGCAGCGGCGAGACGTAAATGCATTGGACTCCATCGAACGGATCGTGACTATCGATCTTGCGGAGGAGAAAATCGAAGACACCCAGGAATCCGGCGAGCGTTTTGCCGCTCCCAGTCGGCGAGGTCAGCAAAATCGATTGTCGATCTAAGACCGCCGGGACGCAGAGCAATTGGGCATGCGTAAATGCCGCGAAAGCTTCACGAAACCAACGCGCCAAATGCGGATGCACGCGCGGAAGTAACTCGTGAGCCGAAATAGCGGTGGCTGGTCGCGGTTCGATTTTCCGGTCGAATGCGCTTCCTCGTCTGCCGGCGGAATTCTCGTTGTTTTTCATCGGCGCGCCTGGTTCGCCACAGCAAATCCGTTAGGCGGCAGACGCTCGCGCCCTACCGCTCTGGATTTACCGGGAAATGTTTGTTCTTGAGACGCTCGGGAACGCGCGTCGTCCGCTCCGATTCGATCTCTTCAGTCGCGGCGTTGAGTGCGTCGTAAGCTTCACGGCTCTTTTTTGCTCGGCACATGTAAGCGGTCGCATGGCCCAGCGGAATGCGCGCTTCGGGCAGGCCGACAAATTCGACGGCTTGTTGCGTCGCAATTGCAAGCGGTAATGCTTCGGGATCGGCGAGGCCCACGTCCTCGCTCGCGAAAATGACAATCCGCCGCGCGATGAAGCGAAAATCCTCACCGGCATGTAACATTTTTGCGAGCCAATACATGGCGCCTTCTTCATCCGACGCGCGCATGCTTTTGATAAACGCGCTAATCGTGTCGTAATGCGCGTCACCAGCGCGATCGTAAACGATTGCCTTTTGCTGAATGCTTTCCTCGGCAGTCGCGAGCGTGAAATGAACGACGTGATCGGCATCAGGTTGAGTAGTGAGCACGACGATCTCGAGCGCATTCAAACATTTACGCGCATCGCCGTCGCTTAGCTTTGCCAGATGCTGGCGGGCATCCTCATCGACCTTAACGTGGTAATTTCCAAGGCCGCGTTCCTTGTCGGTGAGCGCGCGATCGATCAACTCACCCAATTGCTCGACGCGGAGCGGTTCGAGTTGAAAAACTTGGGAACGCGAAACGAGCGGACTATTTACATAAAAAAACGGGTTGTAAGTGGTCGCTCCGATCAGCCGGAGATTTCCGCTTTCGACGTCGGGGAGGAGAATATCCTGCTGCGCTTTGTTGAAGTGATGGATCTCGTCGATGAACAGGATCGTCTTTTGACCCGATGTGCGAAGCCGATTCGCCGCAGCAGCGATGACGCGCCGCATTTCGGCGACATTGCTTTCCACGCCGCTCAGCCGCACGAACTTCGCATGCGTCATGTCCGCAATTATGTGCGCGAGCGTGGTTTTTCCGGTGCCGGGCGGACCAGAAAAGATTAAGGAAGGTAAACGATCGGCTTCAATCGCTCGGCGCAAAAGTTTTCCTGGCGCGAGAATATGCTCCTGACCGACGAATTCCTCGAGGGAACGTGGGCGCATACGCGTAGCAAGCGGCGCCGCGCTGTTTGCGCTCACAAGATCGACTTCCTCCTGTTCGTCGAAAAGATCGGGCACGAGAAAAAATACGGTGCACAACCGCCCTTCGCATCTCATTTCGGTTTAAGCAGGCGGCGGATTTACTCTCGCCAGCGTATCGGGTGATTGATAACTTCGATTACGAACATGAAACGCATTCTTGTTCCGATTGATTTCTCGGATGCGACACCGCGAGTCATCAATCTCGCGCAACAACTCGCAAAAGCGCTCGATGCGGAAATTCATCTCGTTAACGTCAAAGAACTCACGGCGGCGGCGGCGCCCGGTACGCTTGGCTACGGCTTGGCGGGCATGCCGGAGCTCGCGCCAATGTCGGGCGTGCCAGTCCCGGTATTTGACCCGATGCCGGAGACGGTGCCGGTCGATGAAGACGAGCAATCAAAGCTGACTCACTGGCAAGAAAAAATCGCTCAATGCGGTGTCAAGGTGACCTTGCATGAGCCGACCGGAGCAGTGGTTGAAGAAATTTTGAATGAGGCAGATGTCGTCAATGCCGATTTAATTGTGGTCGGCACGCATGGACACGGCGCGATGTATAACTTGCTGGTGGGAAGCGTGACCAAAGGTGTCCTCAGACGCAGCACCCGTCCGGTGTTACTTGTGCCCGGTCCTCGACGTTAGCTTCGCGCTCGCGGGATTGTTCGAAGGGCTTGCGTTGTCACCGCGAAATCAACAAAAAGCGGGACGATGAAATTGTCGAGCGCACCGCGCCAGCCATTCGTCGGGTTGGCGTTACTGGCCGCGACGAGAGTTATTTTCGCGGATTTCTTTCCCTTCTCTCCTTCGACTCTCCTCGCAATTTCGATGGCAATCGTCGGAGCGGGTTTTTTTCTGCTCCATAATTTACGAAGCAGCAATACCGAAGGTCAGCAGCTTGCTGCTCAAATTGGTAACCGGCCACGAGTTCTCACAGCAACAGGATTCGTGATCAGCGAGCCGAAGATCGCGCCGAACGGATTTGCGACATTCTCGCTAAAGCTTGAGTCGATCGAACTCGAAGGCAGGAAGCAGCGAACGCACGCGAGCTGGCTCGTCCGCTGGCGCGGTACTCCGGAATATGGCGATGAGTTGAGGCTTTTCGGAATCGCCGAGGTGAATGCACCGCCGCGAAATCCTGGTGAATTCGACATGGGCTCGTATCTCGCGCGCCGCGACGTCCGCCGAACTTTCTTTGTTCGCTACCCGGAAGACGGCGCGCTGATTCAACATGGTGCCGGAAATCCGATTTTACGCGCAGCGCAAAAATCGCGCGGATGGATGCAAAACACGCTTTGTCGCGGACTGGAGGGCTCACCGGACGTGCAGAATTTCCTAAGTGGAATCGTGCTCGGCCTCAGACACCAAACACCCGAAGACATTGAAGAGCCGTTTCAGCAAACTGGCACGCTTCACCTCTTCGCTGTCGCTGGTCTGCACGTAGGAATCGTCGCGGCACTTTTATGGATGCTGGCAACGGTCGCGCGACTATCGCGTAAATGGGCGACAGCGCTCATCATTCCTTCGATCCTTTTTTATGCGGCAGTGACGGGATTGCACGTTTCGAGTGTACGCGCCGCGGTAATGACTTCGATCCTGCTCGGCGGTTTCTTTTTCGAACGAAAAGTCTTTGTTCTCAACAGCCTCGCCGCCGCGGCTTTTTTTCTTCTCTGCTGGAATACGAACGAACTCTTTTCCACCGGTTTTCAACTCTCCTTCTCGGTGGTGGGCGCAATCATTCTGTTTGCCGATCCGCTGTTTCGGGTTTTGCGACGCTGGGGCGCTCCCGACCCTTTTTTGCCGCGGAGTTTGCTACGTGGCCCGCGTCATCTCGTGCAAACTGGTTTCGAATGGTTATGCCGTGGCGGCTCCGTTTCGCTCGCGGCCTGGCTCGGTTCGCTGCCATTCGTGCTCTGGTACTTTCATATCGTCACGCCGATTTCCTTGTTGGCGAACTTGGTAGTTGTTCCTATTGCCTTCTTCATTCTGGCAATCGCGCTGCTCTCGCTTCTGTTGACGCCACTACTGCTGTGGGCGGCTGTCATTTTCAATAATGCCAACTGGTTTCTGGCACAGCTTGTTCTCGGGATCGTCCACTTATTTGCGCAAGTTCCAGGCGGCCATTTTTATGTCGAACGCCCGCATTGGCCCCAAAACGACATTGCGAAAATCACGGTGCTGGACCTCGGCGCAGGGGCGGCTGTTCATTTGCGGACGCGAGGCGCAGATTGGCTGTTCGATTGCGGCAGCGATCGAACCTACAAGCGGGTAGTTCGCGAATACTTGCACGCCGCGGGTGTGAACCGGCTCGATGGCTTGCTGCTCACTCATGGCGATTCACTCCATATCGGCGGCGCGGCGGAATTGTTGCACGATTTTCCAGGCGCTCGATTGATCGACAATCCGGCGCCCGATCGCTCCGCCATTCATCAACGATTGCAGCGCTTATTTCAACAACGCGAAATAAAACCGGATAATCTGACCGTCGGAGACAATTTCCGTTTGTCGCGCGACGTCACCGGGCATGTTCTTTTTCCTCCACGCGTAGTTCCCGCATCCATGGCGGACGACCAGACGTATGTCGTCCAATTGTTCATTCCACCGTCGACCTCGATTTTGTTCATGTCCGACAGTGGCCTTGAAACCGAACGCGCGCTCTTGGCGTACGGCTTGGATTTGCACAGCGACATTGTCGTTAAGGGGCAACACCATTCCGGGCAGTCCGGCTCCGACACGTTTCTCGACGCTGTCCGGCCGCGGTTGATTATTGCCAGTTCGCGCGATTTTCCTGAGTACGAGCGAATCAGCGACGAATGGGCCGAACGTGTACGAGCGCGCGG
>QHMQ01000055.1 GCA_003217835.1 Verrucomicrobiota bacterium | reverse complement strand
GGGCCGGGAATTATGAACATGGCGAATCTCTTCGTGCCGTTCTTTACGACCAAGCCGGACGGCTCTGGAATCGGTCTGCCGCTGAGCCGTCAAATTGCGGAAGCGCATGGAGGTTCGTTGGTGGTAATGAACCGACGCGGCGGCAAAGGCGCGGAAGCGTTACTGCGACTCCCGCGCTAACGCAACGCCGTTGCGATATCCGTCCCGAAAACGGGATTCCCTTGTCCCGAAAACGGAGTAATACGACGGCGTTACTTTTCGATCGATAATCGTAAATCACTGATCGACAGGCTTATGCGACTTTATTTTTCTTGTTGGCACGGACATTGCGAGACGTGTTATCGACCAAAAGAACCTTTGAATCCAATAAATACCCGGAGCAAATCTGAAGAAGTATGAAACCAACCTCCTTAATAGTTCGCAATCATACGAGGTTCCCCCTGACCGACTGCAATTACCATTCGGTCACCCTTAAAGATTATCGTAGCCACTGCGCGAAACCGCTGGCGCCATCTTTTCGCGACATCAGTTGTCAGTACTTTCAAAAGGAAGCGCGGCGCGATTTCGTCGGCGAAGCGATTTTGTTCTCAATCTTGGTCATCACCGCGGCCGTGCCGTTGGTGAGCGGAGCATATGCCGTAATCGAACTTTGTCGGGCTTTCGGTCAGCTTTGATTCAACTGTGACCCCACAGCGACAAACAAAAGAAGAGACAATAGTGCGACCGGCCGGATTCACACCGACTCTCTCGTCGATGGATGTGCCGCGCGCAGGGGTTGCAGCAAAAAAGCGCAAGCGCCGCATCATTATCATTGCCGCCTCGGCGCTGGGGTTGATTCTGGCCACAATTGCCATTTCGCGCTTGAAACCAGCAGTGCCGAGCGTGGATCGCTCCACAGTCTGGATAGACACGGTAAAACGCGGACCGATGGTGCGTCAGGTGCGCGGCCTTGGGACGCTCGTTCCCGAAGACATCCGCTGGATTCCGGCCAACACCGAAGGTCGCGTGGAAAAAATAATTATCTGGCCGGGCACACGCGTTGAACCGGACTCGGTCATTTTGGAGCTAAGCAGTCCCGAGCTTGAGCAAGCCGCTCATGACGCCGAGCTGCAAGCGACGGCCGCGGAAGCCGAGTTAACTACTTTGCGCGCGACTCTGCAGCGCGGGTTGCTCGACCAGGAGGCAACTACCGCAAAAGCCAAGTCAGATTATGAACAAGCGAAGATGGAGCGCGAGACCAACGACCAGTTAGCCAAGAACGGCTTGATCGCCGAGCTACAATACAAGACTTCGAAGGTGAAAGAGGCGGAGTTGGCCAACCGGAATGAGATCGAACAAAAGCGTCTCAGTTTCGCGCATGATTCCATTGATCCGCAGTTGGCGTCCAAGCAGGCGGCGGTCGATCAAGCCAAGCAGCTTGCCAAGTTAAAAGCGGACCAGGTGGAAGCGCTGCATGTGCGCGCTGGGATGTCGGGTGTGCTCCAACAATTGCCCGTGCAAATCGGACAGCGCGTGAAAGTCGCCGATAACCTCGCGCGCGTCGCCGATCCAACGAAGTTGAAAGCCCAAGTCAAAATTGCGGAGACGCAGGCGAAAGATATTCAGATTAAGCAACAAGCGGCGATCGATACACGGAACGGCACGGTGAACGGCCACGTCACGCGCGTCGATCCGGCAGTCGAACAGGGAACTGTCACTGTCGATGTTGCGGTCGATGAGGCGCTGCCGAAAGGCGCGCGGCCAGACCTCAGTGTCGACGGAACGATCGAACTGGAGCGTCTTAATGATGTGATTTATGTCGGCCGCCCCGCATTTGGCCAGGAAAACAATACCGTTGGAATGTTCAAGATCGTCAATGGCAGCTCGGAAGCTGTGCGGACGCCGGTGAAACTCGGCAAGAGTTCGGTCAACACGATTGAGATCTTAAACGGCCTTCAACCCGGGGATCAGGTGATTCTCTCCGATACCAGCGCATGGGATTCGCGCGACCGCATTCGGCTGAACTGAATTCAGAAACCAAAATATGAACAACGGATCAACTCCATTAATTCAACTCAACAGCGTGACCAAAGTGTTTCTTACCGACGAGGTGGAGACGCATGCGCTTTCTGGAATTCATCTCGATATTCGCCCGGGCGAGTATGTCTCAATCGCTGGGCCGTCCGGCTGCGGGAAGACGACGCTACTGTCGATTCTTGGGCTTCTCGATACTCCTTCGGATGGCAGCTACTCGCTAAAGGGAAACGAAGTTGCGAATCTGTCGTTTGCAGACCGTGCGCGCATCCGGAACCGCGAGATTGGATTTATCTTCCAAAGTTTCAATTTGATCGGTGATCTGACGGTGTTCGAGAACGTCGAATTGCCGCTCACTTATCGAGGCATGGGTGCCAGCGAACGCAAATCGTTCGTCACGGAAGCACTGGAACGCGTGGGCATGGCTCATCGTGCAAAACATCTGCCCAGCCAACTCTCGGGTGGCCAGCAGCAACGCGTGGCAGTCGCGCGGGCTCTCGCGGGCAGGCCGGCGATTCTGCTGGCGGACGAGCCAACGGGCAACCTTGATTCGCGCAATGGCGAAGCGGTGATGGAGCTGTTGAAGGAACTTCACGCCGGCGGCGCGACGATTTGCATGGTCACGCACGATGAACGCTTCGCGCAACACGCCGATCGGACCGTGCATTTGTTTGATGGCCAAGTCGTCGAAGACAGGGTCGCTGCCTAACGAAGCGATAAATGCAAACGCTTTTGCAAGACCTTCGGTTTGGATTCCGAATGCTTCGACGCAGTCCCGGCTTTTCCATCCTGGCGATCCTTTGCCTGACTTTGGGGATCGGCACAAACGCCGCCGTATTTAGTTGGATCGAAGGAATTCTGATTCGCCCTTACCCTCTCGTGGCGCATCAGGACCGGATGTTCGCGCTCATCGGCACAACGCGCGGCGCGCAACAGGGCAACCCGCTTTCTTATCCAGACTTTCTCGATCTCGAAAAAAATTCGACGCTGTTTGAATCGTTCATTGTCGATAAGATCATGGGCACGACGCTCAGCGTTGGCGACCGGGCGGAGCGCGCGGTCGGCGGAATCGTTTCGGCGAACTATTTCGATGCCCTTGGCGTGCGTCCGATTATGGGACGCGGCTTCAAATCGGAAGAAGGCGAGGGGCGAAACGCGCATCCGGTCACAGTGATCAGTTACCAAACCTGGAAGGACCGTTACAAGGGCGACCCGGAAATCATCGGCAAAACACAATATCTTAACGGCGTTCAGCACACGATCATTGGCGTCGCGCCGGAGAAATTTCACGGCACCTTCATCGGATACTCGTTCAACTTTTGGGTGCCGACGTCGATGCAGGAGACGTTCGATTCGACTGGCTACAAACTCGAAGACCGTGGCGCACGTTGGATTGAATCTTATGCATTTCTCAAGCCGGGCGTGACGCGCCAACAAGCGCAGGCCGAGCTCAATGCGATCGCCCAGCGATTGGAGAACGATTTTCCAGAAACAAACCGAGGACAGGGCTTTGAAATTCTGCCGCTTTGGAAAACACCGTTTAACGCCGTTGGTAATCTGTCGCCTACGCTGGCGATCACAACTGCGGTCGCGTTTTTCGTCCTTTTAATCGCCTGCGCGAACGTCAGCAATCTTCTGCTCGCGCGCTCACTCCTTCGACGTCATGAAATGACGATGCGTCTCGCGCTCGGCGCGGGGCGCGGGCGTTTGATTAAACAACTTTTCACCGAAGGCCTGCTTCTTTCTCTAATCGCAGTCGCCGGTGGAATCACGGTCGCGTATTGGTGTCGTAACGCTCTCGTGCTGGTGTCTCCAACCCGCAGTCCAGGCATCACCATTGATTATCCCGGACAGCTCGACTGGCGTGTTCTGGCTCTGAGCGTGGCGGTTTGCATCGGATCAACAATGTTGTTCGCATTGGTGCCCGCGATTCAAGCGAGCCATGTCGATCTTTCGGGCGCGCTAAAGAGCGAGGGCGGCGGCCTGGTTGGGGGAAGTGGCAGATCGCGAGTGCGCTCGGTGCTTGTGTTCGTTCAAGTGGCGCTGAGTTTTGTGCTCATTGCCGGAACTGGATTACTGCTCCGAAGCCTGGTGCAAATGCAAAATTCCGATCCGGGATTTTCGACACGAAACGTCGTCGTATCGTCGTCAGATCTTTTCTCTGCCGGCTACAAACTCGATCGGGCCAAAGTTTTTTACGAACAAATGCTCGAGCGGATCCGGGCACTGCCCGGCGTTCAATCGGCAACAATGGAAGGAGTTCGGCCTTTCAGCTACGCGGATTATTCGTCAGCACCGCTGGAGATCGAAGGTTATCAGCCGCCGCGCAATGAACAGGTTTCGGCGGATTACAATCGAGTTGGCGAAGGATATTTTGCGACGATCGGAATTCCGATTGTGGCCGGCCGCGAGTTCACCCGCAACGATGACGAAAACGCGCCACCCGTCGCAATCGTTAATGAGACAGTGGCGGCAAAATATTGGCCGGGGAAAGACCCGGTCGGTCAGCGCCTTAAGGTGAAAGACAAATGGATGGAGGTCGTCGGCGTGGCAAAAAATGCGAAGTACCGAACCAAGGTTGAGCAGCCTACGCCATTCTTTTATGTGCCGGTTCGACAGAACTTTTTGGTCCAAAACGGCTTCATTATTCGGACGGACCAAAGCCCGGCCGCGATCAGGAACGCGCTCGCCCGCGAAATCCGCGCGCTCGATCCGAATCTCGCGCCGCTGGACACCATCAGTTTGCAGGAGCAAGTCGATCGCATGAGTTACACGCAACGACTGGCGGTAGCGTTGCTGGCGATTTTT
>QHMQ01000054.1 GCA_003217835.1 Verrucomicrobiota bacterium | reverse complement strand
GCGAAATCGAGTAATCTTCTCAAGGAGAAGGATCCTTCGATTTCCGGCGACGATGTCCGCGAAGGTTTGATTTGCGTGCTTAGTATCAAGCTGCCAAACCCGCGCTTCGAATCGCAGACCAAGGTGAAGCTGGTCAATACGGAGATCGACGGGATCGTAAACTCGGTCGTTTACGAAGGCTTAATGACCTATTTCGACAAAAATCCGCCCATCGCTCGGCGCGTCTTTGACAAGGTGCTCACCGCGGCACGCGCGCGTGAAGCGGCTCGAAAAGCGCGGGAAACGATTCGCAAAGGCGCTCTGACGGGTGGCGGGTTGCCGGGGAAATTGGCGGATTGTTCCGAGCGCGATCCGGAATTAACCGAACTTTATATTGTCGAAGGTGATTCGGCGGGCGGCTCCGCTAAGCAGGGGCGCGATCGGCGTTACCAGGCGATTCTGCCAATTCGCGGCAAACTTATCAATGTCGAGATGAGATTCAGTCGATGATCACCGCCATCGGAGCGGGCATCGGCAAACCAAAAGAGGATGGCAATGGTAAGGACGAAGGACGCTTTGATATCACCAAGCTGCGTTACGGCCGGATCATCATCATGACGGATGCAGACGTGGATGGTTCGCATATTCGCACCTTGTTGCTCACTTTCTTCTTTCGGCAGATGACTGAACTAGTGCGCGCCGGCAAGATCTACATCGCGCAGCCGCCGCTCTATCAAATTAAACGCAAAAAACGCGAGGAGTACGTCGATGACGACGTCCAGTTGAACAAAATCCTGATTTCGCTCGGCGCAGAGGATGTGCGGTTGAAAAATCTGGCGGATGACAAAGAAGTCACAGCCACTCAGTTGAAGGACATTCTCGAATCGCTCGAGAAACTGGCCAAGCTAAGCGAAGCGGTCCGTCGTCACGGCGGCGATTTCGAGACTTACCTCGCAGAACGGAATTCGAGATCGGGCAAGCTCCCAACCTACCTCGTCAAAGTCCGAGACGGAAACGAGGAAGCCGTGCATTATTTTCACGACGAGAAGGAGGTCCGCCAATTTCATCAGGATAATCTCGATCTAAATTTGTTCGATGCGGAGCTTGGCCAGGAACTCCTGCCGCTTGGGGAAGCGCCGGCTCGCGTGAACGGCAGCCGCAGACGCGGAAAGCTCATCGAGTTGCACGAGTCCGCTGCGATCCAGAAGCTCATTGCGGAGTTGGCGCGCAAAGGTTTGAAAGTAGACCATTATGCGGCCAGCGACCGGCCAATATTCGAGTTGCTCGAGGGCGAGGGCGAGAAGGCGGTTTCTCATCCTCTGTTTTCGATTCCCGAGATTCTTCAGAAGATTTTAGAGATCGGCCGCCGAGGAGTTCAAATTAAGCGCTTCAAAGGCCTTGGCGAAATGAACGCTAAGGAGTTGTTCGAGACCACGATGAACCCGGAGAAACGCAAGCTCCTGAAGGTGGATTTGAACGATGACAACGCCGTCGACGCCGACAAAATGTTCACGATTCTGATGGGAGACGTCGTCGAACCGCGCCGGCAATTTATCGAGGATAACGCACTGAACGTGCGCAACCTCGATGTCTAAAATCCACGATGGGAGGTCTGTTTCACAAACTGCGCCATCCGCGTCGTTGTTACGTGGTCTGCGCAATTCCGCGTTCAGGCAGCAATTTGTTGACCGATGGTTTGCACGCCACGCGCCGGGCGGGCCGGCCGAAGCAGTTTTTCCTGCGCAAATATGAATTGGATTTTGCGGCCGCCCACAACCTGGACTTGAGCGCGGGTTTTGCAGCTTACGTTCGGGACATCATCACAGCCACAGCAACCTCAAACGAAGTCTTCGGCTTTAAATTAATGAGCTGGTATTTGGATGATTTTCTCGGACGGTTACGTGGAACTGGCGCGTTCGGTGATGCAGGAACAACTGATCTCGATCTTTTACGCAGTGCTTTTCCGCGCCTCAAGTTTGTACACGTCCTCCGGCGTCACAAACTCCGGCAGGCGCTCTCGAAAGCGCGGGCGCATCAGACTGGTCTTTGGAAAGTGCAGGAAGGAAAAACGGTCCAACGAGAACCGCAGTTCGACGCTGAATTGATTGAACAGTGTCTCAAAGAGAGCGAGGAGCAAGAAAAGTTCTGGGGACGGTTTTTCCAACGTATCGGGATCGATCCGCTTCGTGTCGAATACGAAAATCTTTGTGAAGATTACGAGGCAAATATCCGGCGCGTTTTGAATTTTTTGCAAATTTCGCTACCACGCCGCACTTTCATTGGTCCCCCTGTGACGGTCAGGCAAGCCGACGAGATTTCCCGCACTTGGGAAGAACGCTTCCTGGCTGAGCGTTCAGCGTCCCAATCATTAGTTCGAACTTAGCTCATGTATAATCAAAACGAAACGGTAGAGCCGATTAACGTGGCCGACGAAGTATCGAGGTCGTTCCTCGATTACTCGATGTCGGTCATTATTTCGCGCGCATTACCGGATGCGCGGGACGGGCTGAAGCCATCACAGAGAAGAATTCTCTATGCGATGCACGACTTATCGTTGTTTCCAAATAGGCAGCATCGTAAATGCGCGAAGATCTGCGGCGACACGAGCGGTAATTATCATCCGCACGGCGAAGCGGTGATCTACCCCACCCTCGTCCACATGGCGCAACCGTGGGCGATGCGGGAAATGCTGGTCAATGGGCAGGGAAATTTTGGATCGGTCGAGGGCGATCCGCCGGCGGCAATGCGATACACCGAGGCGCGCATGACGCACCTCGGCGCCGCGCTCATGACCGAGATGGAAAAAGACACGGTCGACTTCGTCCCAAATTACGACGAGACGCGCACCGAGCCGACAGTTTTTCCATCAGCATTTCCAAATCTTCTCGTTAACGGCGGGACCGGCATCGCGGTCGGCATGGCGACGAACATTCCGCCGCACAACCTCATTGAAGTGATTGACGGCATTTGTGCGCAGATCGATGACCCCGACATCACGCTCGAGGGTTTGACGAAACACGTAAAAGGGCCGGATTTCCCAACCGGCTGCGTCATTCTCGGCCTCGCCGGAGTCAATCAATATCTCGAAACGGGTCGTGGCAGCATGAAAGTGCGCGGCAAAGCCGGTGTAGAGGAACTCAAGGGCGGCCGGGAACAAATCGTTATTACCGAAATTCCGTACAACGTTAATCGCGCAACGCTGGTAGGACGCATTGCGGAGCTGGTAAATGGAAAAGTGCTCACCGACATCAGCGCTGTTCGCGACGAATCCGATGAAAATACACGTGTGGTTGTCGAGCTAAAGCGCGACGCGAATCCGAAGATCGTCATCAACAATCTTTACAAACACACGGCGATGGAAAGCTCCTTCGCAGTAATCATGCTCGCGATCGATCACGGACGGCCCAAACTACTTTCGCTCAAGGAAGCAAACGCCTGCTACATCGAACACCGCCGCGAAGTCGTGCTGCGCCGGACCCGTTTTGAATTGCGCAAAGCGGAAGAGCGCGCTGAAACCCTGGAAGGTTACCTGATCGCGCTGGCTAATCTCGATGAATTCATTCGAATCATTCGCGGATCGGCCAATCGAGACGAAGCGCGAGTAAAATTACTCGCTTTCGAATTTACGAGAAGGCAAATCGAGCAAATCGGCGTCCTGATTCGCAACGAAGCACGGCTAGTCGAAGGCCGTTACGCCTTCAGCGAGCACCAGGCGAATCAAATTCTCGATCTTCGCCTATATCAGTTGACCGGGCTCGAACGGGACAAGATCGACAAAGAATACAAGGAACTAATCGGCACAATCAAGGACCTGCGCGACATCCTCGCGAAAGAGTCGCGCGTTTTCACCATCATCAAGAAAGAGCTGCGCGAACTTCGCGACAAACACGGCTCGGCGCGTTTAACTGAATTCATCGCTGACGAAGGCGAGATCAACATGGAGGATCTCATCGCGAACGAAGGGTGCATTATCAGCATCACCCACGGCGGATTTATCAAACGCACAGCGGTCAGTGCATTCCGCGCGCAACGCCGCGGAGGAAAAGGCGTCATCGGCATGTCCACCCGCGAAGGCGCAACCGAAGAGGAGGAAGGCGATTTCGTCCAGCATCTTTTTACCGCGACGACGCACGATTACCTGATGTTCTTTACGGAATCGGGGCGCGCCTACGTTGAAAAAGTTTACGAAATTCCGGAGATGGGCCGTGCGGCCAAGGGCCGCTCAATCGCGAATCTTCTCGATCTGCGGCCCGACGAGAAAATTGCCGCGACTATCCGTGTTCAATCCAAGAAATCCGGAACCGGGCCGAACGTTATTGATCAGACATGGGACGAAAACCTCCACATCGTTTTCGCAACGCAATCCGGTATCGTTAAGAAGTCCAATCTTTCGGATTATCGAAATGTTCGCAAGGGCGGGATCATCGCCATTCAGATCGAGAAGGGCGATCGCTTGATCGATGCCAAACTAACCAACGGGAACAACGAGATCGTGCTCATCACGAAAGAAGGTATGAGTCTCCGCTTTCATGAAGAGCAGTTACGCGACCAAGGCCGAAATACGGTCGGCGTCTGGGGAATTCGGCCGGACAAAAAGGACCATGTTGTCGCCACCGCGATTGTCGATCTGAACGCGATGCTGCTCGTCGCCGGCGAGAATGGAATCGGCAAACGTACGCCTTTCGATGATTATCGTAAACAAAGACGCGGCGGCAAGGGCATCATCACTATGAAGACCGGCGAGAAAACCGGCAAGGTCGTGGGAGCGTTGACCGTCACCGATAAAGATGAGCTCATGCTCATCACAACGAAAGGCCAAATGGTGCGGACGCGCGTAGGAGAAATCCGCGTTGTTGGCCGAAACACCATGGGCGTGAAGTTGATGGATTTGCGGAACGGAGAGAAGCTTCAAGCGATCGCGCCGGTTGTCAGCCAAGCGGAAGAAGAAGCACAAACCGCAGAGCTACCAGTTGAGAAGTCGTAGCCGGATTGCCCACCATTGCGGCGTATCTAAAGAGCCGAGCCGATCGGCCCTTAGTGAAAAACAAAGGAACACGGCGGAGCGTGTTCCTTTTCGAATGTGTAGTTTGCGCTCGTTCTCGGCTCAATAGCCGCTTCTGGTCTGATGCGTTGTAATGGTCGTCTGTGGGGGCGGTGCCGCTACCGTAGTCTCACGCGTCGTCGTTGTGGTTGTCTCGGGTTCGCTTGCGCAGGAGATCAGCATCATAGCAAGCACCGAAAGCACAGAAGTAAGAATGATCGATTTTTTCATAGTGTGAATTATTTCTTCACAAACAATTCGTCACAAATTGCTTTGCCAGATGTATTAAAAGAGAAGAATTCCAGGACTCAACCGCTGTATCTCGTGGCCGAAATAAGAAGGCTTCTACAGGACGTTTGTCCACTACATGTCGATCTTCCCACGCTGTTTCTTTAGCACGCCTCGTTTCCGCTTAGATTCAAGAATGCGTCTTTTGAGCGCAGCCGGACGCGCCGAGCGGCGACGACGCGTTTTTTCGCGCTGTGCAATTTCGGCCGCGCGCCGCTTTTGTTCGGCTTGTCCAACCGCGTCGAGTAACCGCTCACGCGCCAGCCTGCGATTTTGCGCTTGTGAGCGCGAGTCCTGCACCGTGACACTAACTCCGCTCGGCCGATGAAGCAGCCTCACGGCGGTTGAAACTTTATTTACGTTCTGTCCACCAGGCCTGGACGATCTCGCGAAAGTTTCTTCTAGGTCGCTTTCGCGAAGGCCGAGCTGAGCCATTCGAGTTTCGATCGATCTTTCCATCGACAATCAGAGGCGCACTCAAATCGGCGCGATATTCTCGCGACCGTGCCGGAGTACCCGTGCCATCCAAATCAGCTC
>QHMQ01000053.1 GCA_003217835.1 Verrucomicrobiota bacterium | reverse complement strand
AATTTTGGGAAGAGCGCTTCGAATTCGTCATTCGCGACCACCTTCACCTTGTCCATGATTGGAATGAGCGACTTATCACGCACGCGTTCTTCTCGGAATTGCAATGGCGTCACCATCCCGTCCACGAGTCCGACGGCCATGCAATAAGGCAGCGAATGATCGGCGGTCTCTTTAGAGTCAGGTCGATACTTGTGCGGATCGCCAAGGATATCGGCCGCGCGCGCGATCACTTCGACTTTAATTTCCCTCACGTCGCCGGCCTTGATGTTGTGTTGCTTGACCGTCTTCATCATAGCTGTGAGCGGCGAATGGCTGAGCGCCTCGATCGGGAAACTCTTCATCCCGCAATCGAGAATTCGGTAATGCGAGGTGCTTGAAGTTGGAAGGTCTCTCACTAACGCTTCGCCATCGAAAGTGGCCGGTTTTCCTTTGTATTGCACGTGCTTGAACACGGCAAAGAGTCCTTCTTTGCCATCGATGATGTGCTCGGGTCCTGAGAATCCTTCTCTCGCAAGGAGCGCGCTCTCGGCCCCCATTCGTCCCGCCCAGGGATCGACGGTGTTCTTCATGTTCGTCAATTTGCCCGCCGTGACCGCGCCTGGACAAAATGTTCGCGCTGCGCTGATGCCTATCGCCGACACCATTTGTTCCGGTGTAAGATTCAATACGCGACCCGCCGCGACCGGCGCGGCGAAGGCGCTCAAGGTCGCGTGATGCCAGCCATATTCGCGCACGCCTGGCCGACCGACTTCGCATAGACGCATTTCAATTTCGTAGGCGATGATCGTAGCCAGAATCAAATCTTTGCCGCCGAGGCCCTCGCTTTCACACAGTGCCAACGGAGCGGCGATAAGATCGCTCGGATGACACGGGTCCGCTTTCCAATAGATGTCGTTGTAATCCATCGCCCGGATCATGTGACCGTTTAGGAAGGCCGCATCGACCGGGTTGGTCTTAAAGCCTGAGACGAAAGTCGTGGCTTTGCCGTCACCGCCACCGCGCATGGCGCGGTAATGCTTGAGCAAGATCTTGGCGTCATCCTGCTGGCTGCCGCCCAGAGCGCAGCCGATCGAATCGAACCAAAATAATTTCGCAGCCTGAATCGCTTCCGGGGAAAGATGCTCGTATTTCAACGCGCAAGTCCACTCGGCGATGGTGTGCGTCAACAGACGCTTTGATTCGGCTGGATGGAATGACATGATCTCCTTGTCTTGGTTTATGACCTTGACCGGGCCATTTAGATTTTCAAGCCGCTTCCCGTCGGTGACGTAAGAAATAGGGTGAAAAACCTCGCTTTTTTACGGCAGTTCGCAGCCCAATTATCGCAGCTTTGCCTTCTATGTCGCTTCTCCTACTGCGCCATTCAGTGTCCAGCGTTCAATGAATTGCCTCCAATGAGGGACTCGCAATCCTTTCTTAAGTGCTACGAAAAGATCTTACGAGCGCGCAATAGTTGATGGAAGTGCTATCGTTAATCGTTAACCAGGAAAATTTATGACCGGAGTAACAAAGACTATTATGAAAACATACAGCTACAGTAGCCGCAACGCCCTTGTCCTGACGACCACGTGCCTTTTGTTTCTTATTACATATCCCGCTAGTCAGGCGATGAGTTCCCATGCGCAATCACGTCGCACCGGCGTCGCAGGGCCTGCCTTTGCGCAACCTTTTGGGGGTCCTGCTCGTTTGATCATACGTCGACTCCCGGGTCTCGGTAATCATGTATACGTCGGCTTGTATGTCGATGGCGTGTGGGCAGCAGCCATCGGATATGGTCGCACCTATGAGGGCTTCCTCTCACCTGGGCGGCATGTTTTATCACTGCTGGCAACTCCCAGTCCGAAATGGCCGACCCCGTCGGGAATGATTCTGGATGCGCGAAGCGGCGAGACCTACACCTTCACCGCAATAGGAGATTCAGGACATTTGATTCTGTTGCCGCCCGAAGTTGCGCAAGAACGTCCCCGTGGCCGGTAGTACCTATCAGCTTCCGCCTACGTTCGACTTCGGCGTGACAGACGGCCGGCGAGCAATCGCCCTACCTCGGCGATGGAGCGGCAGTGGCTGCCGCCGCCGGCGGGTTCTGCGTTGTCGAAGGTTTGCTCCCAAGCTTTTTTGATCGCTTGCGCACCTTCGCGCCTTTTTTACGTTGGCTGTTTGGCATTACGATCATCCTCTCAGTGATGGTCTGTTCATATGGGGTCGAGGTGTTGAGGGGATCCGGCCCTGTTCCAGTCATGACGCCGGCGCTTCCGTTCCCCAGGCCACCGCCAGCGGTGCTACCCGTAGTTCCTGTGCCACTGATTTGTCCGTTCGCGTCGCTGCAAATGAAAGATCCGGCACAAACGCCGACAAAAATGATCTGCGAAAGTTTAGATAAGTTCATTGTGGTTTCGGTTGAGCAGGGGCGCCGTACACGGCAGCGACGCGCGTCACCTACATTTCTTTTATCGGTCGTGATGCCGTGTACGCGCGGGTCATTTACTAGCGCGCGTCCATGCGGCGTTGCTCTCGCCACCGTCGCGCACAATCGCGCGATCTTTGCGCTGGCGATCTCAAGTTCGCCGTGGCTGTAAAACGTTTCGCGATGGTTCGGAGTTTGATCGCAATGGCGGGATTTTAATCCATGCGCTCCGGGCCCCACCGGTCGAACAAGTTCTCATCTCCGACACGTGAGCGCGCACGCGAGGTAGCGAAAGCGAGCAGCTGGCCGGAGTCTGCAACCTGGCGGTGAGGGAGGGATTCGAACCCTCGATACCCTTTTGGGGTATGGCGCTTTAGCAAAGCGCTGCTTTCGACCACTCAGCCACCTCACCAAAATCGGCTGCGAGAATATGGCGAACAATCGCCGGTTGCCAACAGCATCCGTGAAATAAGACACGCGATCAATTTCGCTACTATTTCAGCGGCAATCGGACTTGAGAGAATGGCCGTCTAAAAGACGAATTCGCGTCAGCAGATATCTTTCCGAAAACCGACTCGCAGGCAGTGCAGCGCGGATCACAGACTCAGCGATCCACCCATTTTGGTTCCCGCTTCTCGATGAAGGCATCAATGCCTTCCTCGGCGTCCCGCGCGAGCATGTTCTCGACCATCACTTCAGCGGCGTAGCGATAGGCGTCCTTAAGCCCGCCTTCGAGCTGCCGGTAGAACGCTTCCTTGCCGATCTTGACGACATACGCCGATTTCGCGGCGATCTTGCGCCCGAGCGCGAGCGCCTCTTCCGGTTCCCTCCCGGGGGCGACCACACGATTGACGAGGCCGATGCGCAAGGCGTCCTCAGCCGAGATCATGTCGCCAGTAAGCAGCATTTCCATGGCGTGTTTACGCGCGACGTTTCGCGAGAGCGCCACCATCGGCGTCGAGCAAAACAGGCCGACATTGACCCCAGGTGTTGCGAATTTTGCGGCTATAGAGGCGACTGCGAGATCACAACTCGCAACGAGCTGACAGCCGGCTGCCGTTGCGACGCCTTGGACGGTGGCGATAACGGGTTGCGGCAGGTTCACGATCTGTTGCATCACCGCGCTGCACATTTCCATGATGTATTTGAAATAAGCTCGGCCGCGATCCGAGTCGGCCCGATGACTCTTGAGTTCCTTCAAGTCATGGCCGGCGGAAAACGCTGGCCCATTGGCCGCCAGCACAACTGCACGCACGTTCCGTTCGTGCGCAATTTCTGTGAACGCGTCACCGAGCGCACCCAGGAGCGCTTCCGACAGGCTGTTGCGCGCTTCGGGCCGGTTGAGCGTCAGGATTGCGATGCTCCCGGCTTCTTCGCGCAGAAGGATCGGCGGCGAAGTCGGTCCAACGCGGGTCGTAGAGGATCGAGCGTTTATTGATTTGGGATCATGAGTCTTTGCGATCATGACTTGGTCATTGTATTCGAAAAGCCCGGCCTTGCGAATCGCCTGTTGCCAACTGAAATAGATCGTGATGATCGCCGAAGAAGAAGCGCGAAAGAAAGTCCTCGAAAAAATTCAGGTGCGGGCGAGTCGCAGAGTTTCGCTGTCGCACGCGCTGAATTGTTTTGCCGCGGAGGATTATTTTTCGTCGCTGCCGCTGCCGAACTTCGACAACTCCGCCATGGACGGTTATGCGGTTGTGGCAGGCACGTGCGGTGCCGGTAAACGATTACGCGTTATCGGTGAACAACCTGCGGGCCTGGATCGACAATTGCATGTATCGCCCGGTGAAGCGATCCGGATTTTTACCGGCGCACCAAGTAATGCAAGAAGACGTGACTCGCGATGGCTCGGAGATCGTCATAAATGCTGATGTCGATTCTGGCGATTTTGTCCGGCGCCGTGGTTGCGATTTAACTGAGGGTCAGAAAATCGTGGCAAAGGGCGAGCTGATTCGTCCGGCGACAATAGCTTTGCTCGCATCGCAAGGTTTCGCTGGGGTGACGGTCGGCGGCGAAGTGGATGCGGCAATTATTTCGACTGGCGACGAACTGGCCGAACTTGGAACGGAACTTCAGCCCGGTCAGATTTACGAAAGCAATTCAGTCCTGTTGCAAGCATTGCTGCAACGTTGCGGCGCTGCTGTGAAATCGGTGCAGCATTGCAAAGACGACGCAGATTCGTTGAGGAAGACTCTCGAACAGGCAATCAAGCATTCAGTTCTTGTTATCAACGGCGGCGTGTCCGTGGGTGAACACGATTTGGTCCAATCAACGTTGCGGTCGCTCGGGGCGAAGATCGACATCTGGAGAGTCGCGATCAAGCCGGGAAAACCGTTTGTCTTCGGTCGGATTCGTGAGTGCGCTGTGTTCGGGTTACCGGGAAATCCGGTCTCCGCGTTTGTCACATTTTTGCAATTCGTTCGGCCAGCGATTTTTAAAATGATGGGCGCAACAAAGCTCGATCTCTCGAAAGTGCCTGCAAAGTTGCTTGTCGATCTAAGCAACGACGGCGATCGCCCGCATTATGTCCGAGGAAAATGCGAGAACGGAAATTTTTCGCCGGTTGGCCGCCAGGAATCACACGCCCTCTTCGGATTGAGCCAATCGAATGCGCTTTTCCGTTTGGCGGTTGGCGAAGCGCGAGCGCGCGGCGATATTGTCGATATTCAGATTTTCGATTAGGGAAATTCTTGTCGCAGCGATGTTTGACAGGTCAAATGGCTCTCTTAGCTTAAGCGCGTTGAATACAGGCGCTTCCATCGCGTTTGCACGAAATCCAACCGATCAAATTCGTGCCGATGCGGAACGGCTTTCTCATATTGTTCTCGAAATGCAGCGCTGTTTTGTGCTGCATCTTTGTAAGGAGCTTGCGCCGGGCAATGTTTCTTTTCCGCAATTTTTCCTTCTTGCTTTTCTCGACCAGAAAGAAGTCCTCACGATGTCCGCCATCGCGCAGAAAATGGGGCACACCACGGCGGCGGCAAGCGGTTTGGTCGCGCGGCTCGAAAATCTCGATTACGTCATGCGTTCGAGCGTGCGGGAGGACCGCCGCAAAGTGATGGTCTGCATCACGCCGAAAGGTTCGGCTCTTGTCCAGCGTATTCGTGAGGAGATGGTCGGCAATCTTATGAAGATTTTGGAGCACCTGACGCCCGACGAACAAAAGGCGTGGTTGCACATTTACAGTAAAATTTATGATTACTGCCAATCGAAATGATTTTCATCTATTCGGCGGCAGTGTTATCACATCACGGTAAAAGACGCGCAGTTTGAATCTACGCGCCCATAGCCACGCATCTAATCTCTCGGTTCATCTTTTCTTTATGCGAAAACATTTC
>QHMQ01000052.1 GCA_003217835.1 Verrucomicrobiota bacterium | reverse complement strand
ATACCGGACGCCGGCTGTAAACTCTAACGAATAGAACCCAGGTATGTTAAACTTGGGACTGAAAATTGGAACGAGCGCTTCCGCATAGACATTCCACTCTTTGCGCCCGGCCTTAACAGGCGCTGTGAAGCCGACGCCCAGTTCCTGCCCAAGGCGGTGTTGATCATCCGGATTGATGGTGTATTCTTCCCGGCTAAACCCGCCGCCCACGGCCAGCCCAACACCGCCTGCGGGCAAATCAAACAGGTCGGTCGTGTAAATGTTCAAGTCCAATGTCGCGAGCTTCGATGTAAGCAGATCTCTCGCTCTCAGCGTCGCGAAATCAATCAATGGGGCGTTGCTTGCGAACGGCACCCGGAAGTCAGTGAATGGATTGAACGGGGTCGTCTGTCCGATAAATTGCGACGAGGCGGGATTAAAGAGCGGGTCGGCCGCGTTCAGAATGCGCTCGAAGCGCGGACCATTGACGTCCTGAAATCTGCGAAATCTGCTGGATTTGGCTGTACATGAACCCCGCATCGTAGCCCCAGGTTCCGTTAAACAGCTTGTCGCCTTTTACACCGACCGTGAAACGCTCGGCGATGTTTTCGTTATCGATTAAGCGGTTGCCGAAATCGGCTAGACGCGCACGACTGCCGCCTGAGATGATCTGCTCAAACGGATTAAAAGGGTTGAATGCGGTCGGACTGATCCCAACTTCCGCAGGGGTCGGGCCGCCAAAAGGCGGAACTCCGCCCACAAACGCAGTCTTTGGCGGTATGGAGATCACAAACGATCCCGGGGTCTCGAAATCGCCCGTGGCGTTTGGCGCCAGTTCATCATGGGTTTTCCCATCCACATAATAAAAGTCGCCGTAAATCCGGAGCTGATCGTCACAGATTTTGGTTTCAAAAGCCGCGTAGCCACCCCAGCGTTCCTGTTCCGGGAAGGAAGTCTGGAACGCGTTAAAGTTAAAGCCAGGAAGGATGCTGAAGGGCGCCCTGATACGGGCTGAGTTAAAAATGAAATCGCTTGCCGGAGCCAAGCCGTTGGTAAAGTCCGGCGGCGTCGCGAATTGCAATCCGCTCACAGTCGGGACCACCGTGCCACCTGCCGCTGCCACGGCTGCGTTGGTCAACTGAAGATTGAACGGGCTGGTGTTGGAACTCAAAAATGGCGGAACAGCCGTGTTGCCCCTATCCTTAGCGAACATCGAGTCATGGTGATAGAAAAACATGTTGCCGGTGATACTCGTTTTGTCGTCGCCCACTCCGAACAGAACGTCGCCAAACCATTCGGCTGCGTCTTTGTCCAGGGTGTTGCCATACTGCCCGGTCACCTGAGCGCCACGATAGTCTTTATAGAGCTTCAGGTTCACCACGCCGGCAACCGCGTCCGCCCCGTAGGTCGTAGAAGCGCCATCTTTCAGAATCTCAATGCTCTGAATGGCTGCAACGGGAACGGTAGTCAAATCCACGAAACCAGCACCCGAGTTCGCGGCCCCGGGATATGGCGCAACGCGACGGCCATCGATCAAGACGAGCGAAGCGCCGGGATCGAAACCGCGCAGCGAAATAGAAGCTGTTCCCGCTGGGCCGCCTTGGCCGGTCGAGTTATTCTGAACCGGGACACTGCTCGCACCAAACACTGGCTGGCTCTTGAGAAGCGATTCGGTCGTGCCGCCTTGACCGGATTTGTTCATCAAGTCGCGGTTGAGACTAAACACCGGGTTCGCCCCGACCTCTTCCGCTGTCGGAATGTTTGAACCGGTCACAATCACGCGCTCGACCTCAGCGGCGCCTGGTGCCGGAGCTGGCGCAGCGCCCGGCGGAGGAGGCGGTGGCGGCGGGTTCTGAGCAAGTGCGTTCGATGCGAAAAGCAAAGGAAATCCAACGCTCACTACAAGAGCAATGCGAAGAAGTCCGAACTTAATTGGCACGTTTTTTATCATTAGTTTCTCCATGGGTTTGGTTAGGTTTTGCAGTCGCAGCATAACTGCAGCCGCTTGTTCTTATTGGCGCCGAGACTAACCAACCCGCGAGGCGTGGTGTGAGGACATAAACCCGACTATTACGGACTTGCAGCGAGTCGCGATTTTACTCGGGATTTCTTGGCACGAATATCCGGTTGTGCTTGCAACTCTTGGTTGTCGCTTCGAACGAGACAAAAGAACGACTGGCAAGTTATCCGCGCTTAACGTAATCCCATACGGGCCACCAGCTCACCATCGAAACCGATCAGGCCGCAAAAAGAGAAGCGTTGTAATGGCTACTGATCTGAGTCTTATAAGTTTTCTTATAACGGAGGGGGCTGACGCTGTGGTGACGTTCAAAAGCGCGTCGGAACGAATCGGCGTTCTTGAATCCGACATCGCGCGCTACATTCTCGACGTTGTTTCGAGGAAGGATCAAACGACGCCGTGCCTCATCGAGCCTTACCCGTTCGACGAAGGCCGCTGGTGTCATGTTGAAAAAATGTTTAAAGAGGCGAGTAAAATGACGGGGGCACAAGCACACTCTATTCGCGAGCACCTCCACGGAGAGGTTGTCGCTTAGGTGTGAACCGATCCAGGCGGGGAGATCGGCGAGTCGATCCATCGGTCCACAGTCGAACTGTAATAGATCGACAGAATTTTCACTATCTCCGCCTGGTCTGAGACGCGCAACTAGCTCGCGAGCAACTGAGAGAGCGACGCGCGAACCGTAGTCTTCCTCGATCAACGCCAACGTCATCTCGGTGGCAGCGGTTCCACCGCCACAGGAATAGAACGGCCCATCCTTGATGAACGACGAAATAGGATCGACGCGTACCTTGGGGAACTGTCTCGCCACATCCTGCGCAAATCTCCAGTGAGTAGTTATCTTGCGCCCATCAAGCAAGCCACTCCTCGCAAGAGGATAGATCCCGGTGCAAACGGACACTATCCGCCTGATGTGGTGAGCATGAGCGGTGAGCCACTCTGAAATCTTTCGGTATGTCTCGCCAGCGCGCACTGCTACCCCGCCTGGAACAATAATCGAATCTACATGGCTGGCTCGGAGAAGTGTGTCTTCGGTCTTGAAAACAACGTTTGACTCAGAAGCAAATGTTTTGCCGGTCACGCCGATAATCCTTGTATTGTAGCAAGGTTGGTCTTTTCCGTCGGCCGCATCTGTGCGAGCTACGGTAAAGGCTTCGAATGGTCCAGCGAGATCCAAGAGAGATACGCCGTCGAAGCCTAGAATGCCAACAGACAAGGGTTTTGCCCTTTTGGCTATCGTCCCAATCTTCATTGGCGTGACCGACCCTCCGGCAGCGGCCGCCAAATTGGCATTGGTTGATCAGCGCACTTGGATGAAAGCTTTCCCACACACTGTAATGCAATAGTGGCTGGGAAAAGAGCTCAAAAAGTCTTAAAATTCCCGAAATGCGACCTGTTTGATACCGCGCCAAGGCATGACTGGCTTCATCCGAGTGGCAATAAGCTGTCCGGCGAGCCCGATTAATGGCCGCGAGCTTTTTGCAGGCTAAGCAAGTCTGTTCGGCGTTTGGATAAAGGTTGAGTGAAAGAAACTCAGCGGGTGATAAGCCTCGGCAAAGTCTTCATTCGTAGACGGGTGGAAGAGCCGCCTGACTCAATAATGTATCAAACCGCGGATCTGTACGGATCTCATCCCACCAGGGATTAAAACGCAATTCGCCATAATCCGGGCCCCGGGGCATCCGTACAATTTTTTCCAACTGTGTCAGCGCCGCGTCGTGTTCGCCTGTCCACGCATAGACCAGCGCTAGCATCGTTTGGTAGCCTGGTGCGTCGACTGCGTCACGCGAAAGGGGGCACAACTCGATAGCCCGCCTGGCTTCATGCAACGCGTTCTCTTTCAAACCAAGTCCGGCGTCGGCCACGCTAAGATTGCTAATTAGCTCCGCATCGTCGGGATGCTCGCGTAATTTCATAGTCATGCGGTCGCGCGCGAGTTGAAACGATGACCGCGCTCTCGCGGCATTGTGTTGGGCTCGAGCGACGATTCCATCGAAAAAAGGAACCGTGTCACTCTCTTTTTCAAGTGGCGTTGCGTTTGCCAGCAATTGAAAAGCTCTGGGGAAATCTCCCGCGAACATCGCCACCATCACTGATCGATAAAGGTGGCTCATGTCCGCAGGCGAGTTTTCAAGGACGGCGCCAGCTTCCTTGATCCGGCCCATCCCAAGCAGAGCTTGGCTCTTGAGTCCCCAGAGATACCCGCTTTGTGTGACCATCGCCTTGATCCCTTTGTCGGCAAGCCGTTCAGCATCAGTAAATCGCCGCACTGATATGTAGCTTTCGACAAGCTCGTTTATGATGAAAGGGCTTTGCGGATCGAGCTCAACCGCTTTTTCGCCGTCGCGAATTGCAGCCTTCCAATGTCCGAGCCGTCGCTCAGTCAATGCAGCCAGATCAACAAACTTGGCGTTGTCCGTACCAGAAGACGGCGCGGTGGCCAATTCGCGCTCCGTCCGCTCGTAATCGTGCAAACCATAGTAGTAATATTGCGCTTTAGCCAAATGCGACTGCGGGAGCTTCGGCGCGAGTTTCAAAGCGGTCTCGGCTGCTTCGTTAGCATGATCCAGCCGGCCGGGCGTCGTGTCCTTGTTAAAGCGGTACATATAAAGCTGCACCTCGGCCAACGAACAATAAGCGAGCGCGAACTGCGGGTCGCGAGCAATAGCTTGTTCGAGCAGATGGACAGCGTTTTGACAATTGCTTTGAAAAAACGACTCGCGTGCCCGCAAATAGAGATCATACGCGAGCATGTCTTTAGTCGGCCGGTTTTCGATCGCGGCTTTCTCGTCCGGCGATAACTTGCCCTTAAGCTGCGACACGATCGCCTGCGCGAGATCGCTCTCAACACCAAACAAATCGTCGAGCTTCCGATCATATTGTTGCGCCCAAACTTCAGTCATCGTCCGGGCATCTATAAGCTGCGCGTTGACTCGAACGCGATCCCCAGCTTTCTGCACGCTACCTTCCACGACGTAGGAAACACCGAGGGTTTGCCCAAGTTCGCGCTCGTTCTTCGCTTTCCCGCGGTAGGGCGCAACGCTGCCGCGGCTGATCACCTTCAGCGCGGCGACATTCGCCAAATCGGTGATGATAGCTTCCTGGACGCCATCGGCGAAGTAAGCGTTGTCTGTGTCGTTGTTAAAAATATCGAATGGCAGCACCGCTATACTTTTTTCTGAAAGCGACGCGTTGCCCAAGCCCGGGGACGCAGCGGGAGCTTGCATACCTAGCTGCTTTAGACCTGATCGCATTCGTGATCCAAAAATAAACGCCGCTGCGATCAATAAGGCTAGGATTGCGGCGGCGAACGAAACTTGAATGGTCCGATTGTGCAGCAAGCGATTTTTAATTCGATAACCCGCCTTGTGCTGTCGCGCTCGAACGGGTTCACCGACGAGGTGACGTCGAATGTCTTCGGCGAACTCAGCGACCGATGGATACCGCAGCGTCGGGTCCTTCTGCAGCGCTCGAAGCAAGATCGCGTCCAGATCCCCGCGGAGCTGACGCTGTCTCTCACGGTCCTTCACGACGAGGCTAGGAAGCGTCGGTAGTTGTTTGCAGACGACCTCGACCAGCTCCTCACGGGAAGGATCAGACGTTAGAAAGCGATGCGGTCTTACACCGGTCAGCATCTCATAAAGGACCACGCCAAGCCCGTAGATGTCGCTAGAGATCGTGACCGGTTCACCTTTGGCTTGTTCCGGTGAAGCCGAGATCGGCGTAAGTCGCTCCTGGCCGAGTGTAGTGATTTCGACAGGATTCGTAT
>QHMQ01000068.1 GCA_003217835.1 Verrucomicrobiota bacterium | reverse complement strand
TCGACGCATCGGTTTTTCGCGGATTTGCTCTTCGATGACGTGCGCCACAAGTCCGGGCGTTCGCGCGATCATGAAAATACCGTTGAAAGCCGCGGGGTTCATTCCTAAATCGGCAAGGATAGCGCCGATCGCGCCGTCAACATTGATAGGCAGCGGTTTCTTGGCATCGGCGAATGATTTTTCAACGGCCCGCGCTGCTTTCATGTGCGGCCCGTCCACGCCCGCTTCGCGCGCCAACGTGAACAGTCGCGCCGTGCGCGGATCCTTGGTGTGATAGCGATGGCCAAATCCCGGCATTCGATCGCCCGCCTCCTTCATAGCCGCGAGCGTGCGCATGGCCGCTTCATCCATCGAGACTGACTCGCTCGTGGCGCGATCTGCGATTTTTTTCAGTTGCCGGGCGCAATCTTCAATGGCGCCGCCGTGATGACGGTTGATCGACATGATGCCGGCGGCGACCGACGCGCTCAACGATGCGCCGGTCGATGCGACCGTTCGCGCGGCCAACGCGCTTGGAGGCGTAGCGCCATGGTCGATCGATGCTACCAACACAGCATCCATCAAACGCGCGATGGATGGCGCGGGTAACTCGCCGGTCAAAATTAAATGCACCGCGGCGCCAAAGGAGACGCGTCCCATGAGATCGGCGATATCGTATCCACGCACCGCGACTCGGTTGGGTTCGACGCGCGTCACGGCGGTACTCCACACGGCGTTTTTATCGGTTTCACTCATAAGACTCTGTCCTTTCATTCGCTTGAGAATTTCAACCACGGCATTCGGCAATTCACCAAACGCATCGACCACGGTGGCGCCGGCCTCACGCAACGCTTTCACTTTGCCGGCGTGCGTGCCGCGACCACCTTCAATAATCGCGCCCGCGTGACTGAAGCGTGTGCCCTCCCGTGCCGCCTTGCCGCCGATGTATGTGATCACCGGCTTCGTGACTTTTCGATCGCGAATCAACTGCGCCAGTTCCTCTTCCTGTGACGAACCAATTTCACCAAAGATGACGATCGCTTCGGTGAGCGGATCGGCTTCAAACATCAGCGCTGCGTCGGGAATACGAATTCCAAGAACCGCGTCGCCACCAATGTGTGCGATGGTTGAAATGCGCACCCCGGCCTGTCCCAGGTAGTAGCCCGTGCTTGAAGCCATGCCGCCGGAGCGACTGATTACTCCAACACCTTTTGGAATGCCGGGCTTGAACCATTGCCGTGCGCTTTCAGCACGACCACCGATCATGCCGACCACGCCCTTGCCCGGACTCAAGACGCCAAGCGTGTTGGGTCCAAGAAACATTGCGCCATGCGCTTTGGCCGCCGACGCAATCTCCATCGCGTCCCACACCGGCACGCGATCCGGCACCAGCACGGTGAGCTTGATTCCGGCATCAATCGCGGAAATGGCCGCGTCCTTTACGCCTGCCGCTGGAACAAAAAGCACGGAGATGTCGATCTTGCCCAGAGCTTTCACCGCTTCCTGCGGCGTGTTGAACACGGGCACGCCGAGTACGGTCTGCCCACCTTTGCCCGGCGTCACCCCCGCGACAACGTTGGTTCCGTACTCGCGCATCAGGCGCGTCCGCGCCCGGCCTTCACGGCCAGTGATGCCTTGCACCAGAACGCGCTTTGTCTCGTCGATCAAAATTGCCATTTAGCGCGCGCCTTCAACAAGTTCGTCCAGTCCAGGAATATCAAGTTCAAGATAGAAGCCTTCGACGCCGGCGAGTCGACATTCTACATCGCACGCGAGCAACTCGGAATCTTTGTTCGCGAACTCTTCGCTTGGCAGCGACATCGCCGGCGCACCGGCGCAATCCACGATCAATCCGCCAGAGTGCGTTTCGACGGCGCGGCGAATCTGCGGCCACTTCGCGGTGTCGATCCATACGCGGCCACTTTTTACGGGAAGCATGGTGGCCGATAGATCCTTGACGAACTTCGGCACGCGCGGAGCGCGCGGTTTCCATTTGGCACCGCCCGCGCCCGCGACAAGTTCCGTGAAGCGCCCTGCAATCATGGCCGGCGCGTCCGTCTTGCGATAGCCTTCGACCTGCGTCCGAAGCAAACCGGACATGCGACGCAAAATGTCCACGGCGCGATCTTCGGTATTGCCACCCAAACGAATCACCGCCGGAATATCCAGATCGAGTTCCCAAAAAGCTTTGGCCAGTCCATACGCGGACCAATATTGTTCCTGACTCGCGACGCCGGAGCCCGAACCGAAATATCCCACCAGGTTGGGCTGGGCCAGAATAATTCGGCTGGCACGATACACTTTGGACGCGGATGGATTGCCGCTGGTGTCGGTGAAATTGGCGATGGTGAATCCCGCGTTCACGATGGCGTCCATCGACATCATGGATCCGCCGCCGCCCGCGCCGTGAAAGCCAACCAGACCTTTGGAATCTTTGGCCACGCGTTCAAGAGCCGTGGGCGGATGATCGAATTCTCGCGCAATTTCAATTCCTAGTTCCGGGTGTCGCGCGACCGCGTAATCATCAATCGTGATGCGGCAATCGGTGGCGACGAACTGACCATCTTTGCTCAACACCAGCGGATTGATTTCTAGCGACCGGGCTTCAACGCTGCGCGCGGCGGCAAATAATTTTCGAATCGATTCGGCCAGTTTCGCCGTGTGCGCCGGCGAAAGTCCGCATGAAGCGACAGCTTCGTTCACGGCTGAATCGAGTGGCCCGCGATTTACATCGCAGGCGATGCGCCACGTTGAGGCAGGGCGCTCTTCGATTCCGGTTCCGCCACCTGCGGCGAAAATAATCACTGGTGCGCGAGCGGCGTCATCAATGGCGAACGAAAGAAAAAACTCACGCTCGATGTCGATCCTCTCTTCAACCAACACGGCTTCGACTGGAAACTGTCCGACCTTCATCGTCAGCATTCGAGCGGCGTGACCACGAACTTCATCTGGTTTCTTTGCAAAGGTGACCCCGCCGATGCCAGCACGCCCGGTTGTCCAAGCTTGAATCTTGATGGCGACCTTGTTGCCACCTTTGTCCGCAAGTTCTTTGGCTATCGCCACGGCCTCATCAGCAGTCGAAGCGGCGCTGCCGCGCGGAATTTGGAATCCGTTGGCGGCCAGAATGGCTTTGCCTTGATACTCGTGAAGTCGTGCCATGGCTGGGTGCTATTTCCATGATCCTAACCTACTCGCCATTTGCGGATCAGAATCTTGAAAGAGATATAGCACTGTCGAAAAGAAAAGTTTAGGCATTGATCGACGGTGACGTCACACAAGGAAAACGGACCGTGGAAATTATTTTCAAATTTGCCTCATTCGAAGTCTCCATTAAAATCAACGAAACCTTCACATGAGTAGTCGAACATTCTTTGGCGGCGCGCCTTTCCTCGCCGTTTTAATCGGCGGTCTCACAGCATTCGGCGCCGAAACCTCACTGGTCCCTGAACCGGGCGACTTGCGCACGGCCGGGACAGTGGATTTTCCGGTATCGTGCGCGTCGGCCGTACGGCCCGAATTCCTCCGCGGCGTCGCGTTGCTGCACTCGTTTTTTTATGAGGAGGCGCGCCGGATTTTCACGGACGTCGCCGAGAAGGATTCAACCTGCGCGATGGCGCAATGGGGAATTGCCATGACGTGGTGGCATCCGATCTGGACACCTCCGACTCCCGACGAAATGAACGCTGGTAAGGCGGCCATGGATAAGGCCATGGCAATGAAGGCTGGCACCGATCGCGAGCGGCAATTTATCACGGCGCTAAATACCTACTACAACACGCCCGACAGTCCGACCACGGGCGAAGTCGGACAGTCCTGCCATGGGCCGGTGGGACCGCGCGATCGCGTGATCGCGTATGAAAAAGCGATGCGTAAACTTTACGATCGATATCCCGACGATGTTGAAACGCAGGCCTTTTACGCCTTGGCGGTCCTGGCGGTTGGCTACGCGACACCCACCGACACGACGTTGGCCAATCAAAAGCAAGCGGCTCGTATTCTGGAAAAGCTGTGGAAGAAAAATCCTCAGCATCCCGGTATCGCCCACTATCTAATACATAGCTACGATTACCCTACGCTTGCCGAGCGCGGATTGGCGGCCGCCAGGAGCTACAGTTCTATCGCACCGTGGGTTCCACACGCCCTGCACATGCCATCGCATATCTTCACGCGTCTGGGGATGTGGGAAGAATCCATCGCTGCAAATCGCTCCTCCGCTGACGCGTCGCGCGCTTACGCTGCCATGCGGCATCGCGAAGCCACCGAAGCAGAAGAACTGCACGCGCTCGACTACATGGCCTACGCCTATCTACAGAAAGCGGAAGACGCCAAGGCAAAGGAGATCGTGGATTTCGCCGCGACCGTGCGCAAAACCAATCCCGAGCTGGAATTCAGCGCGGCTTATGCTCTGGCCGCCATCCCGGCGCGTTATGCGCTCGAGCGCAACGCCTGGGCCGATGCGGCGGCGCTGCGCGTTCCGGCATTGCCGCACTGGTCTTCCTTTCCGTTCATGGAAGCGCTCATCGAATACGCCCACGCCCTCGGGCGAGCGCATACGGACGATCTCGAGGGTGCACGCAAGGCGATGGACCGGATGCGGCAATTGCGCGATGCGACGACGGATCCGAAGTTTGATTATTTTAAGAGACAGCTCGACCAGCAAATGCAGGCCGCATCAGCCTGGGTGGCGTATGGCGAAGGCAAGAAGGAGGACGCCGTAGATCTGTTGCGACGGACGGCGGACGCGGAGGACATTCTCGGCAAGCATCCTGTTTCGCCCGGCGCGCTTGTCCCAGCTCGCGAACAACTGGGTGATCTGCTGCTGAAAATGGATCGGCCGAAGGAAGCGCAGCGGGAATTTGAGGCGGCGCTGAAAATCTATCCGGGACGATTCCGAGGTCTGTATGGCGCCGCCCAGGCAGCAGAACAGATTGGAGAAAAGGAAAAGGCACACCACTACTACGCCAAACTGACTGAGCAAACGACGAAGGCCGACGGCTCACGCAGCGAACTCGCCCAATTGCGCGATCGTGTCGCCGAGGGTGCTACGGCGCAACCGCGCAGCGCTACGGAACCCCGCAAGTAGGTTTGAATAGGACAGTCTGGGCGTGTGCGAACAGCGCGGGGCGCAAGTTTGAGCGCATCACTTCGGCGCAGCTGCGCCGGCATTTTCCGGCGTGGAACCCTGAACGTTATCGCGATGATGGTCCTTGGAATAAGATAGTTTTGGAAAGTTCGTGATGGCGGGACGCGATCGGCAATACGCAAGACGCGTGCTTACCCAAATTCATTATGACAACAGCGACCCTAACCACAAATAAAACTGCGACAGAAGCGAAGTTCAAATGGCCGCTATGTTACAAGGCCGAGAATTTCATTCTTGATCGTATCGAGGCGTTTCTCGAGCGGAATAGTTTTGCGCGAACGCTCGCAAAACGGATGCGTGATGAAACCGGGACGCTGATTCTCGATTGGACCGATCATCTGCTCCTTCCCGCGTCGGATGAAGCCGCGTTACACGAGGCCGGCTTCGTCGATGATCCGCTCGGAGAAAATTCCGGCGGACATAAGGCGCTCTGGCATCCAGAAGCCATGTTGCCGCGTGTGTTAATCGCGACGAGCAACACCCGTTTTCCGCTCGCATTAACGGTGCGTCCGGATTTCGCCGCCGAATTCGCCGTTGTCCACGGCATCACCAACAAAATCGAAGGGGATCCGTTCTCACGTTTTCGCACGCTTTTCGTTAGGGAAGAGAACGGGACACAACTTTACGCGCTCGAGCGTCGCGGTTATCGTGGCTATATTTCGAGCGCGCCCGACTTGAAAGCATATTGCGCGGTGCGCGAACTTTTTCAGAGGCGACAGCGGATTTGGGATGATGATGCCAAAGGTTTTGCGCATGCACACCAGTGCTTAAAAGAAGCTGTCGATCTGGTCGGGCGCGATCTGGCATGCCATCTATTTTTCAGAGAAGAGCGTGCCTATTGGGAGAAGCGGAATCGCGCCGGGCGAGAACAAAAGCGTCGCCAAGATTCGTTAGGCTTGGGCTGGGCTAACCACGATCATCATACCTTCCGCTCGTCGCGAGAGTTTTTTGTCGACCTTATTAAGGCGTTAGAGACGCTCGGCTTCGAGCGGCGCGAACGTTACTACGCCGGCTCGGAAGCGGGTTGGGGCGCGCAAATTCTCGAGCAACCGATCGAACGCATCGTTGTTTTCGCCGATGTCGATCTTACTCCGGAGGAAACCGAGATCGATTTTTCGCGCATAAAGCTGCCCCCGAGGAAATCGCTCGGCACCGTCAGCCTTTGGTGTGGTTTGCACGGCGAAAGTTTTCTCGAAGCCGGCATGCATCACCTCGAATGCCGGTTCGATCACGTGCTGTTGCGCGAACAATTCGCTGCGGTCAGGATCAACACCATGGAACCGTTCTCGGACTTTCCGTTTCTAAAGCAAGCTTTCACCGAGGGCGAGCAGTGGCCGGTCCGGCGTGAGCGCTTGGAGAAATTGCGCGCGGCAAAATTAATCACCGACGAGCAATTCCAGAAATTCGCCACGGAAGGCGCAATCGGCAGTCACCTGGAAAATTTGCAGCGCAAAGGCGGCTTCAAAGGATTTAACCAACATGCAGTCAGCTTGATTATCTCGGAGACCGATCCGCGCAAACAGAAGAGCTTCTCATTCCGAGGCGCATAACGAATTTCATCCTGAGCGGAGCGAAGGATCGCTCCTACTCGCGGTGTGCTTCCCACAACCAAAGATGATGGACGAAGCCAGGGCGTTGTTGACCAGCGTCCGGGCTGATGTGAGGTCCCTCGCCGTCTTCGCGACTCGGGATGACAAGCTCAGCGAGATTGGTTAAGTTGAAGAAGTCTTATGAACGAAGTTTATATTCTCGGCGGCGGGCGCACGGATTTTAAGCGCAACCTAAAAAAGGAAGGCAAGACCATCCGGCATCTGATTATTGAAGCCGGCAAGAAAGCGATCGATGACGCGAAGATCGATCCCGCGGAAATTCAGGCGGGCGCGGTTGGTAATTTCAATGCCGGCCAGTTCACGAAGCAATTGCAACTCGGCGCGTTCATTCCGGAGATCGATCCGAAACTGCGCGGAATTCCCACGATGCACACGGAGGCGGCGTGCGCCTCCGGCGCGCTCTCGGTTTTGCTAGGCGCGCAATGGATCATGGGCGGATTTTACGACGTTGTGCTCGTGGTCGGGGCGGAACAGCAGAAGACGATGTCGTCGCTCGACGGCTCCGATGTCCTCGGTGCGGCCGCCGATTATCACAATGAAAAACCCGAGTATGGCGATTTTATGTTCCCGAAATTGTTCGGACGTATTGCGCAAATCTACATCGAGAAGTATGGCGCGAGTGAAGCGGACCTTGCGCAAGTTGCATGGAAAAACTACGCGCACGCCAAGTTGAATCCGCTGGCGCAAATGCGGGATGCCGATCTCACGCTCGATTGTGCCTCGCAAGTGTCCGACAAGAACCCGAGCGTCGCGCCGCCACTCAAAGTTTCCGATTGCTCGCAGATCACAGATGGCGCGGCGTCAGTCATTCTCGTTTCTGAAAAATATACGGACGAAATCGGCGCCGATAAGAGCAAGACGGCCCGTCTGATCGGCTACGGTCACACCACTGATTATCTCCCGCTCGATAAAAAAGACGCGCCCACGTTCTCGACCGCACGTAAAGCGGCAGAAAAGGCATTTACGATGGCAAACTTGAAGCCGCGCGACATGCAAGGCGCCGAAGTGCACGATTGCTTTTCGATTACAGAAATTGTCGCTTGCGAAATTCTCGGATTCGCCGAGCCGGGCAAAGGCGTCGAGCTTGTGAAAAGCGGCGCAACCACCTTGCCGCAGGTTCGGAATCAAAAGACTGGCGAACGCGGGCGGTGGTTTGATTGCGGATGGCCATCCGGTCGGCGCGACCGGTGTGCGTCAGGTATTCGAAGCGTATCAGCAGCTCACCGAACAGGCCGGCGCTCGCCAGATCGAAAACGCGAGAAAATTTCTCACCTTCAACATGGGCGGTAGCCTCACTACTTCCGTCGCCATGGTTTGGGGCCGAGATTGATTTCTGCAGCTGCAGTCTCACAGATCCTTGCCGTAGCCGATTGCCGGCGCGGGAATGACTTTCCCGGGTTTGCTCAAGTCCAAACGATGCCTCGTATGCGATCCCGTAAATGTGATCTCCATTACGATTGACCAGCTACCGCTAATCATAAAAGAAGACGTAGAAGACTATCTGGAGAATCATCCGCGCAGTCCGGCGGCGCGGCTGCGGCCGAAAATAGGAATGGCAGGCGACGTCTGGCTCGCCTTTATCGGACCCGAACTGCGGGAGGGCGCGAGCGGACTAGGACAAACGCCGTGTGATGCGTTGGAAGATTTCAACCGAAACTTTATGGAGCCGCTCATTTCGCGAAACGGTTCGGACCCTGGTTAGGGGATTCTCAGCGTCTCCGTAGGGAGTCATGAAAGCTCCGTTCACACTCGGTGTTGTTGGTCACTTTGGATTAGCCGTGCGCAACCCGAAGAAAAGCGCAAAATGGTTCGAGAGCGCGCTGGGGCTGAAAAAGGAATTCGAATTCGGAAATGGCGTTGCTATCGGCAATGACAACGTCACGATCGCGCTGTTCAAAGGCAAACCATCGCCAGAAACGATCGATCACATGTCGTTTCATCTGCCGGACATGGCGACGCTGCGAAAAGCGCTCGCACACTTGAAGAGCGTCGAGGCCAATATTGAAGATCCGGGCGACGAAATCGGACCGGAAGGGCCCGGCTCGCCGCACATGGGCCTCTGGTTTCACGATCCTGACGGTTACCGCTGGGAGCTTTCGGTTCAAGGCGCGAAATAGCCAGTAGACGATATAGGGAGACCGGATCAGTCACGAGCGAAGCGCTTGATCGATTGGGGTCAACCGCCCCCTAGCTTTGTCCATCTTTGTTTCGTCTCTGGCACGAAAATTCAGTCCGGCGGCGGGAAGTCGGCGGGAAAGGAAACTTTTTGAATCCAAGACGCCAGTTTCGGCATCTCAATGGAACCTATGCAGACAAACTACGATAGAGCGCAATCGGTCTTCACGGACACCAAAACTGCATCGCCCCCGAGAGTTTCGCGCGCGACCTGGCTCGGTCTTTTCGTATCGCTGTTCGCGACGCTACTGGTCCGGCAATCGGTTTCGTATTTTTGGCCGACCCTCACCTTCGCCGCAGCGATCTGGAAAGAAACGCTGATCTGGGCGAGCGCTGCGGCTCTCCTGGTTATCATCCGGCGCGGCGAACATTTGCCCCTGCGCTCGATCGGTCTTGGCACAGCGCGCTGGTGGATGTCTATCTCATGGGGGCTCGTAATCGCCGTCATATCGGCAGCAGTCGTGGGCGGGTTGGTCTATCTCACCGGATACGGGCACGGTCCGGGCTCGGCTGCGTTCGAGGCACTTCCGCTCTGGTTAATTACGCTCATCGTTTTCCGGGCTGGAGTGGTGGAAGAATTATTTTACCGCGGTTACGCCATCGAACGTTTGCGGATGGTTGGTTTTGGACGCTTCTGGTCGATCACAATTCCGCTGGTTATTTTTTCGCTCGGCCATTGGTCCGGAGGCGCAGCGAACATTCTCATCGCGCTCGCGGCAGGCGCAATCCTGACCGGATTCTATTTGTGGCGTCGCGATCTAGTGGCGAACATGATTGGCCACGGATTGGTGGACTTTGTTGCAAATGTCTTGCCGAACCTTTTTTCCTAAGCGCGAGCGGTCACCCTCAAGTTACTGTAGCTGGGGTCGCTGACCACGGTTCAGTTTAATTCCACAGGGGCGACACCGGCGATAACGTATGAAACCTTTGTTCTTATTCGCTCCCGGTGCAGGCGCGCCATCAACGCATTCGTGGATGCAGCAGTGGAAAGAGCGCTTACAAACAATCGGGGATGTTGAGATCTTTGATTATGCCTATATGCGCGAACACCGGAAACGGCCCGATCCTCTGCCACAACTCATCGCCTCGCATCGGCTGGCCTTGGCCGAAGCGCGGGAGAAACACCCGAATACGGTCACAATATTAATCGGCAAAAGCATGGGCGGACGTATGGGATGCCATGTCTCGCTCACCGAAAAAGTGGACGGGCTCGTTTGTCTTGGATACCCGCTTTGCGCGATGGGCGACCGAACAAAACTTCGCGATGAAGTCTTGCGGGCTCTTATGACACCGATCTTGTTTGTGCAAGGCACGCGCGATTCACTTTGTCCTTTGGATCTTCTCAAGGACGTTCGCACCGAAATGACAGCTCCAAACTTTTTGCATGTCGTTGAAGGCGGCGATCATTCCCTGCGCGTGCCTAAACGCAAACTTCAAACGAATGGCGAAACACAGGAAGATGTCGATCAACAGGTCCTGAAAGCCATCACGGGATTTGTTGACCAATTGCCGCTGGCCGCGGATTAGATGAATATGCTGAGGAGGCCCAATCACGTTTCCATCCGCGCTGGTCAGGTCGAATTCGTCAAAGTCGGGACGGACGCCTGGAGGTGGCGCGATGTCTATCGCTGGCTGCTTGGTTTGAGCTGGCCGCGGTTCGCCGCGTTTGTCGCGAGTCTTTACGTCGGATTAAACCTTTTTTTCGCCGCGCTCTACAGTTTCCAGCAAAACAGTATTGCCGGCAGCACTGGTGGGCATTGGTTTTTTGACTGCTTCTTTTTCAGCGTGCAAACGCTGGCCACCGTGGGCTATGGCCATATGTATCCGCAAACGCTCTATGGCCACATTGTTACTACCATTGAAATCATGAGCGGCATCTTTTTGTTCGCAGTCATGACTGGGCTGATCTTTGTCCGCTTTTCGCGCCCGACCGCGCGCGTCATGTTCAGCAATTCCATGGTCATTGCGCCCTTAAACGGGAAACCGACGCTAATGGTGCGGATCGGTAACGAAAATCAGCACAGCATGGTGGAGGCCGAGTTCCGGATCATGTTTTCACGCGATGAACCGTTGCTCGAAGGCGGAGATTTCCGCCACTTTTATGTTCTCAAACTCCATTTCGATCGGCTGACGGTTTTTCCCGCGGCGCTGACTTTGCGGCATACGATCGACGAAACGAGTCCGCTGTTTGGCGCGACTCTCGAGTCGCTCGAACCCAGCCGGGCCCTCTTTATTGTCTCGGTAGTCGGAATCGATCCAGTCATTGCGGCCGCCGTTCAAACGCAAAAGGATTATAGCTGGCGCAACGTTCAATTCGGCCACCGCTTTGTCGAAATCTACACCGAGCATGGCGGCGGCCGGCTCACCGTGGATTACGGCCGCCTTCACGACACCGAACAAGTGGAATTTGCAGTTCACGGTAACGGATATGACGGGGCTTCCGCCGACCAGTAAACACAGCTTCGATGACGTAACCGCGCGCTAGTCTGGATCGCTCTTATGCTGTTCCGGCGGTAGAAGAATGATTCGCACAAACTGGAACATGGCGGCGAGAAGTTGGACGACGATTCCGGTGAAGAACGGCCAGAACGCACCAAGGATAGCAACGTTGTATAATTGAAACAGCATCGCCGCGGTCCCAAGAACCGCGAAGAAATAGAAAGTAAATCCCGTAGCGCGGGTGTTCCGCAACTGAGCCGGGTCGAAACTGCGAAAAATCCTCATCGTCTCTATTCCGAAGAGGAAGAGAACCGCGAACGTCAAGCCACTGCACCAACGCCAGGCTCCCGCTGGGTTGGGCTTAATCGTCAGCAGCAACAGGCCAATCATGCAGAACGCGAGGGGAAGAATGGAATTGGTCAGCAAAATCCGAAGCCGGAATTTGTCGATCGGCGACCACTCGTGTACCGATTCACGCCGGAAAACGACCACTACGCCGGCAAATCCAGCAAGCGCGACGGCGACCTGCGCGGCTGTGCTAAGAGCTTCGCCCGGTTCCACTCGTAATTTAACCTTTCTGTTTTCTGATTTGTTAGGCCCCCTCTTTGTCTCTTCGTGTCGATTTAAAATCGGAAACGACGTTAGACCGCACGAGTCCTGATGCTGATTTCCGAAGTAAGCGTTTGATGGACCGGGCAACGATCCGCGATCTCCATTAACTTGCCGCGTTGTTCGTTCGTCAGGGCGCCGGTGAGTTGAATCTCCCGCTCGATCCGGTCGATCCTTCCGACCTTGGTCTCGCAGTCGGCGCAATCGGCCGCGTGAATTTTTGAGTGATGAAGCGAAACCGTGACATTCTCGAGCGGCCAGGCCTTACGGCGCGCATAAAACGAAATCGTCATCGACGTGCAGGTGCCGAGCGCTGCCAGGAGAAAATCGTACGGAGACGGCCCGGTACCTGTTCCGCCGAAAGCCACCGGTTCATCGCCTGTGAGACGATGTGCACCGATTTCAATTTCCTGGGCGAACCCAGTCGCGCCGCCGCGGACAATGACGCGCGGAGGACCGTTAGAAATGTTCGCTGCCATCGCTGGAGGCGGGAATCCTACCGCAGCGTGTGAAAGATCGCAAAGCTGATCCAAACGATGTGGCAGAGGCAATAGATCGCGGACAACTTGTGATATGTCTCGTTGCGTGTGATCGCACCCGTCACTGTTGTTGAAAACAGAATGATACCGGAGGCGACGTATTGTGGGCCTTGCGCGAC
>QHMQ01000067.1 GCA_003217835.1 Verrucomicrobiota bacterium | reverse complement strand
GAAACTCGGAAGTCGGTTTTCCGGGTCGCACCCCGGGAATGTAACCACCATATTTCTTTAGGTCGTCTGCGATTTGCGATGGTTGAAACTGCGTCGCAACCCAGAAATAACTGAAGAAGAAGATCATGCCGGCAAGGACGACGTAATGCGGCCACCCGTTGGAAAGCGCGCTGGCGATCTTCGCAGCCGTCGGACTGTTTTTAAATGCGAAGCCAACAATCGTGGTCGGAAAGAGAAGTAGCGCCCAAGCGAAGATAATCGGCATCACGCCTGCGTAATTCACTTTCAATGGCATGTACTGCGTCTGTCCGCCGTACATTTTTCGCCCAACGACACGCTTTGCGTACTGGACCGTGATCTTGCGAACACCTTGCGTAATCGCGATTACGGCCGCGATGACAATAAATAAGAACGCCACCATGAGCACGAGAATCGCCGGATTGACCTGACTGGTTCCCGTTTGCGCTGACGGCACAAAGGTCTTCCATGCTTGCGCCAATGCAGCGGGCAGCCGCGCGACAATGCCGATCGTGATGATGAGCGAGATTCCGTTGCCAATCCCGCGCTCGGTGATTTGATCACCCAGCCACATCAAAAAAAGTGTGCCGGTCGTGAGCGAGATCACCGTCACAATTCGAAATGTCCAACCAAGATCATCTACCAGAGGAATGCCGACAGACCTGATTGTGTCCGTGATCCCCGGCAGCATCGTGTGATACGATTCCGGGTGCTGAAATGATAGCGCCAGCAGGTAACCCTGAAAAATGCACAGCCCGAGGGTGGCGTAGCGCGTGAACTGCATGATCTTCTGTCGCCCGCCATCTTCGCGCGCCATCCTTCCGAGCTGCGGAATCACTGCAGTGAGCAGCTGCATCATAATCGAGGCGCTGATGTAGGGCATAATGCCCAGGGAGAAGATGGCGCAATTTTCCAGCGCGCCGCCGCTGAACAGATTGAAAAGCGCCGCGACGCCGCCACCGGTTTTGTCAGATGCCGTGCGGAACCATTCCTGCAACACAGCCTGGTTGACCCCCGGAGTCGTGATCGCCGCGCCTAAACGCACAATCACGATCACCGCCAGCGTAAATAAAACGCGCCGGCGCAATTCCGGTATCTTGACCGTGTTTAGAAACGCCGAAACCATTCGCTAAATGTGGAGCATCCCCCGCCGCGCAGCTAACTCTTCCGCGATCTTTTCTTTTTCGCCCGCGACTTCGCTTTAGCCGGTGCTTTTTTTGTCGATCCGTTCTTCGTGTTCGCCTCGCGCAGCGCTTCCTGCTCCGCTAGATCAGGAACTCCATGCGAGACCGTTTGCTTTTGCACTCGGCCATCGCGCAATGTGATTGTTCCGCCTGCCTTCTCAATTTTTTCCCGAGCAACCGCGCTGATTTTATCGATTTCGACCTTCAGGCCGTGTTTTAATTCGCCGTCGCCCAGGATCTTTATCCCCGCAACATGGCCGCGCACGAGTTTCGATTCGCGCAGCAGTTTCTCGTTTACGACTGTGCCAGCTTTGAACTCATTGAGATCATCAAGATTCACGATCGCATACTGCTTGTGAAAGGCAGCATTGTTAAATCCGCGCTTTGGCAATCGCCGAATCAGCGGCATCTGCCCGCCTTCGAACCCGAGCCGAATGCTCCCGCCGGAGCGCGCTTTTTGTCCCTTATGACCTTTACCGCTCGTCTTTCCGTGTCCTGAACTCTCGCCACAACCAAGGCGTTTGACCCGATGTCGCGAGCCGGGACGTGACCGCAAGTTATGAAGATGAATCATGATTGCTCACCTTTCCGTCGCCGGGCCGAATCCCGCGCACTTTTAGAATTTCGTCGCGACGGCGCAATGCCCGGAGCGCTTCAATCGTGGCCTTAACCACATTCGCGTGATTGCTTGAGCCAAGCGATTTCGCGAGCACATCGCGGATGCCAGCTGCTTCAACCACCGCGCGCACTCCGCCCCCAGCAATCACACCTGTGCCCGGCGAAGCGGGTCGCAACAGGACACGACCACCGCCGTACTGGCCGATCGTCTCGTGTGGAATCGTATTTTCATGCAACGAAACTTTCTCCATCGCTTTCCGCGCTGCCTCAGAAGCTTTGCGAATCGCCTCCGAGACTTCGTTCGCCTTGCCAAATCCGCAGCCAACCTTCCCATCGTGGTCCCCGGCCACAATTAACGCGCTGAAACTAAAACGTCGCCCGCCTTTGACCACTTTCGCACAGCGATTGATGAAAACGACCTTTTCGGTCGTATCGCCTTTCGCTGCCGGAGTTCTATCGATGTTGCGCGAGTCGGGTCGCCTGCCTGAAGGTGTATAAGCCATGAATTAAAATTTTAAACCGCCCGCGCGCGCTGCATCCGCCAAAGCTTTCACTTTCCCGTGATAAAAAAAACCGCCCCGATCAAAAACAACTCGATCGAGTTTCTTCTTAAGCAGACGTTCCGCGATCACTTTGCCGATCTTTTCCGCGGCGGCGCGGTTGGCCGCGGATTTATCTGTGCCAACTAAGGAGCTCTCAGTCGTCGATGCAGCAGCTAGTGTGCAACCAGCGTCATCGTCGATAACTTGCGCGTAAACGTGTTTGCCGGAAAAATGGACGGCGAGGCGGGGCCGCTCCGCTGTGCCGGTAACTTTCTTCCTGATCCGCTCATGGACGCGCTGACGCGCAAGCTTACGAGTCGTGGTCATACTTACTGAACTGTTTTGCCTTCCTTGCGCCGAATCTGCTCGCCCGCGTAACGCACGCCTTTGCCCTTGTACGGCTCCGGCGGATAGAAGCGGCGGATGTCCGCCGTTACCTGGCCAACTAATTTTTTGTCAATGCCTTGGATCGTGATCTTGGTGCTGTCTGCTACGGTAATTTTAATTTCCTTTGGGATCGAAAATGGAACTGGGTGGGAAAACCCGAGACTTAAATTGAGCGTCGATCCTTGCACGGCAGCCTTGAAACCGACTCCTTCGATCTCGAGTTGTTTGGTAAAGCCTTCGCTAACGCCCTGCACCATGTTGTGCACGAGACTTCGTGAAAGTCCGTGTAATGCCTTCACGCTTCGCGTCTCTGCTTCGCGCGCCAATGAAACGCGATTGTCCTTCACGCTTGCCTTGATGTCGCGCGGCAGTCTCCAGCTCAGTTTTCCTTTTGGTCCTTCTACGGAAACCGCTCCGTCGTTGTCGATGTTGACCTTGACCTTCTCTGGAATCTCGACTGCTTTATTACCGATTCGCGACATAAAATAATTCACCAAACGTAGGCCAGCAGCTCCCCGCCAACTTTTTGCTTCTTGGCTTCGCGCCCCGATAAAACACCGCGCGAGGTGGATAGAATCGCCAATCCCATGCCACCGAGCACTCGCGGGACTTCATCCGCGCCGACGTACCGGCGCAGTCCCGGCCGGCTCACCCGTCGCAGGCCTGTGATCGCACTTAAGCGGTTTGCCAGTTTGTTCGTGATCTTAATTCGCGGATGCGCGGCGCTCGTGTCGATCGAATAGTCCGAGATGTAGCCTTCGTCCTTCAAGATCCGGGCAATTTCCGCTTTCATCTTCGAGTAGGGAATGAACAATTCGGTCTTCTGCGCACGCGTGCCGTTGCGGACACGCGCTAGAAAATCGGCAATGGGATCGGTAACAGGGCTCATCAAATCAGGGAGTCGGTTGCGCGGCGGGCTTCCTTGCCCGGTCGCTGAACGGCATTCCCATTTCGCTCAAGAGCGATTTGGCTTCCTCATCCGTTCGTGCCGTGGTGACGATAGTAACATCAAATCCGATGTTGCGCTTGATTTTATAGAGCTCGACTTCAGGAAAAATCGATTGATCGGAAATCCCGAGGGTGTAGTTGCCCTGATTGTCAAAACAGCGCGGCGATACGCCGCGAAAATCGCGAATACGCGGGAGCGCTGCCTTAATGAAGCGCTCGAGAAATTCATACATGCGCTCGCCGCGCAACGTTACTTTGGCGCCGATCGCCTGCGATTTTCGCAGCTTGAAATTTGAAATGCTCTTCTTGGCAAGGGTCTCCACCGGGCGTTGCCCCGTGATCAAGGCTAGTTCCGCCTTTGCCTCCTCCAGCGCCTGTTTCACGTCCGATTGCGAGCCAACGGAAGTGTTAATTACCACTTTCTCGACCTTCGGGACCTGGTGAACGTTTTCATAGCGGTGCTGCTTTTGCAGCGCCGGCATGACTCGCTCCTTATAATCGCGATAAAATTCGTTTTCCATCTTCTGAATGGGCTAGCTTTTCTTTGTCTCTTTTTTCGCTTTCGGTTTCGGTTTCTCGCCTTTCACCGGTTTCCCATCACGCTCGATCAATTTGACGTTGGAAATGTGAATCGGACCTTCGCGTTCCGCGATCTTGCCACTTGGGTTGTCCTGCGATTTGCGGAGGTGTTTCTTAATAATACGCACCCCTTCCACCAACACGCGCTGCTTCTGTGGAAGCACTGCGAGGATTTTCCCCGAGGAACCTCGGAAATTTCCCGAGATCACCTCGACTTGGTCGCCCTTCCTTACGTGACACTTGATCCGGTTCATAAAACCTCCGGAGCAAGCGAGACAATTTTCATGAAATTGCGCTCGCGCAATTCGCGCGCCACCGGTCCAAAAATGCGCGTGCCGCGCGGATTCAAATCTTTGTCGATAATCACGATTGCATTGTTATCGAAGCGCAGAAGAGAGCCATCCTCGCGCCGGATCGGCTGTTTCGTGCGAACGAGAACAGCCCGCACCACTTCGCCCTTCTTTACTGTCCCGGTCGCGCTCGCTTCTTTGACATTTGCCGTGATCACATCGCCGATTCCGGCAAACTGAGCAGCGCCTTTCCCAATGACGCCGATCATCGTCGCCATGCGGGCGCCGCTATTGTCTGCAACATCAAGTCTGGATCGAATTTGCACCATAAGATCGACAATTTATTCGCGAATCAGTTCCGAAGCTATTTTTGGACGACTTCCACCAATCGCCAGCGCTTTAGTTTGCTCAACGGCCGTGTTTCCATAATACGGACCGTGTCGCCCGCTTTTGCTTTGTTCTCCTCGTCATGCGCATAGAACTTTTTCATCTGGTTGACGATTTTCCCGAACTTCGGATGTGGCACGCGCGTGACCGTCCTCACTACAATGGTTTTGTTCATGGTGCTCGAGATCACTTCGCCGGTGCGGGTCTTCCGCGAACTGCGAGTCACGGAGGCAGGCAGCGGCGGCGGTTGAGCAATCGATCGTTGATTTTGTTCGGCCATAAAATTTACTTTTTCGTTTCCGTCGCGCGTTTCGAGAGCACAGTTTCAATTCGCGCTACGTCGCGCCGCAGCAGGCGCAGCCGGCTTGGTTGCTCGAGCTGACCGCTCTGCTGTTGCAAACGCAGGTGCAGACTCTCCTGGCGAAAGTCGCGCCTCTTGGTTAGCAACTCGTCTGTGCTCAGCTCGATAATTTCTTTCATTTTCATGATTTCGTTAGG
>QHMQ01000121.1:18931-34254 GCA_003217835.1 Verrucomicrobiota bacterium | reverse complement strand
GCATCCATTTCAGCGCCGCCTGAATTCCGGCCGGCATGATGTCGATCGGGAACATTTGGCCGCCGAGGAAATATTCGAACGAGTAAACGATGAACACGACGGTGGTGATTTCCAAAATCCAGAACGCCATCATCGCGAGCGAATAGGTGATGAAGAACTGGATGAACGCCGCCATCAACATCGACACGATCGCGAGGACGTAAGTCAACGGATCGTGCGGGAGCGCGACGTAGTTGTGGAAATAGAGAAAGATGAGCGCGATCGGCGGCAGAGTGACGAAGGTGTAAACGAGCCGGCCGCTGCAAAAAATGCTGAACCGATAGGCGAGATAACTCATCGGCTTGGTCAGGAGCGCGTTGATCTGGCCTTCGCGAATGTCGGCGGCGATTTGCCATTCGTCCTCGGTCGGCGTGACCAAGTTGCTGACCAGGATCATGAGCAAATAATAATAAATCATCGAGCCGTAGTCGTAGCCGTGGAGACCGCCGCCGCGCTCTTTGAAGACTGCGCGCCAGAGAAAAACTGTGCCGGCGAGCGGAATAATCCCAAACGCCGCGCGCAAAAAATAATTCCAGCGATAAACGAACGTGTTCTGGAGTCCGATGTTGAATACGGAACCGTACTTGGCGATCCGCAGACTCTTACTCGTGCTCATGCTCTTAATCGGATTCGAGAAGTGTTGAGCAAGAGTAAGAGCATGATCAAGAGGAAGAGAGTCGTCGCAGTTGTCGATCTTGCCATTTGCTCATGAATACGAGCGAGCAAACGGCGCCGACAAGGCACATGAACATGTCTTCCTGCGTGTCCCAAACGTCGCCCTGGGTCCCAAGGAACTCGGTTGAAGCTGCGCCGCCGATCAACGCGCTCCACCACTCGATGAATTCGTAAGTCGCACTGACCGCGAGGCAGATCGAGATGATCAAGAACGGCTGCCAACGTTTACGATTCAGAACGTTGAGCCGGATAAACAATTCGCGCGCGATCATTGCCGGCACGAATCCCTGCGCGAAATGACCAAGCCGATCGTAGTGATTGCGATTCCAATGAAAATAATCGCGGAGCCAGTTGAAGACTGGCTCATGCGCGTAGGTCCAATGCCCGCCGACGCACAAGATCGAGATGTGGAGCGCGATCAGCGTGTAAACAAGCATGGTGAACTGGAACCGCCGATACGTCGCGGCCAGAACGATCAGGCCAAAGATTCCCGGGAAAACTTCCAGCCACCAGGTTAGACGATCGTACGGGTTAATTCCCGACCAAACGAAAACCGCCGCCAAGCCGACCAACAACGCAAGGTGCGACTTTTTCATTTCTGGGTTCTGATCGTGATAGGAGCCATAGGGTAACGCAAAAGGATCCTTCGACTTCGATCAGGATGGCGGCGCAGCCAGCTGCACCGCCAGATTGATCGCGGCGATCATGCTGTCAGGTTTGGCGATTCCTTTGCCGGCGATTTCGAACGCGGTGCCGTGATCGGGACTGGTGCGCCGTGCAGCTTCAGCGGGATCAATCCTTGATCGTGATACATGCAAAGCACGGCATCGAATTCGCCTTCGACTGTGCGGTGAAAGACGGTATCGGGTGAATGAGGACCGGAAAAGACGTGTGACGTGTGACGTGTGACGTGTGACGTGTTCAGTTCAGAAATTGCCGGCGCGATGATCTCGATTTCGTCGCGGCCGATCTTTCCCGATTCGCCGGCGTGCGGATTTAATCCAGCGACTGCGATTCGCGGCAGTTTGATTCCGCGACGTTGCAGAAATTCATCGAGCAACAATCCGACACGAACGATTTCACTTTGCTTGAGCGCGCCCGAAACTTTCGCGAGCGGAATGTGCGATGTCACCAGCGCGACCGTCAGCTTGCCGCCGGTCAAGCACATCGCGAAATTTTTCACGCCGCAACGCTGGGCGAAAAATTCGGTTTGGCCGGGAAATTTGAATTCCGCTTCGTACATCCGGGCCTTGTGAATAGGGCCTGTCACCACGGCATCGATTTCGCCGCGCCGCACAAGCGTGACCGCTTCTTCCAGCGCGGCGGCAGCGGCGCGGCTGGTTTCGACTGTTGCTTCGCCCAATGAGCAATCAGGATATTTCCCGATGATGACATACTCGGCCGTGGTCGGTAGAGCGTTTGATGTGAGCGCGGCCCGAATAACTTCAGGTCCGATGCCGGCGCAATCGCCCAGCGTGATACCGATGCGTTTCAAGGTGGCGCAACTTTCCGAGTAGCGGAACAAAGATTCGCAGGCCGGAAGAGAGCGCTACTAAAAAGTCCGAATGTAGGCTTTTGAGCGCAAACTGGCGAGCCAGCGTTCCTGAAGGCTTTGCGCTTCCAGTTGGATCAGTTTCTTCTCGATTTCGGGCCGGACTTCAGCGAGCGATCGCGTTACGCCGCCGTGTTTGTCCTCGACCTTGAGGATGTAATAATTGCCGGCGTAGTCGATGAGGTTGCTAATTCTCCCTACTGGCACTTTGAAAGCAATGTTTTCGAGCGGGGCCGCGAGTGTTTTGCGTTCGATCCAGCCCCAATCGCCACCCAGATCGCGGGTGCTATCCTCGGAATAAACCTGTGCCATGCGCTCGAACTCCGCGCCGCTTGCCAGTTTGCCGAGCACCTCTTCGGCCATCGCTTTTTGTGCCGTGGAATTCCCGGTATCGGCATGGCTGGGAATCATGATCATGCGCAACTTGATCTGCTCCTTGGTAGTGAATTCGTCGCGGTGTTTTTTGTAGTAGTCTTCTATCTTGGGCGGTGAAATGATCAGGTCCCTCTTGACATTCTTACCGCGCATCCCCTGCACGATTATTCGCTCCAGCTCCTTTTCTTTGAACTCGCCCAGGGTATAGTTCTGCGCTTCTAGCGTTTTAATAAACGTATTGCGGTCGCCGCCGAATGACTCCCGGATAATCTCGTGCATCCGCTGATCCACAACATGATCCGGGACTTGATAATTCTCTTTTTTGAACGCCTGGATAATTAGCCGTCGATCAACCAGGTCTTTCAGGGCCGCTTCTCGCAGTTGTTTCAGTTGCTTTTCGAGCTCCTCGCCGGTGTATTGCGAACGCAGCAATTTTTCCCGTGGCGCGGACAGCTCGCGCACTTCCGAGTAGGTGATCACGTCCTTGTTCACTACCGCCGCGATGCCGTCAACGACTTGCGGCTCGGCGGCGAACGCGGCGCGGCAAAGGGGCGGCATAACGAGTCCCGACACGACCAGGAACGCGATAGCAAGCGGACGAATGATATATCTCATAATTTCTTGATAAGCTCCAGAACTTCCCCCAGATGCTGCTCGATTTCGGCTGCAACTAAACGGGGGAATTTGCCCGCGACAAGTATAAAATCCCCACGCCGGGTCAACATCAATTTGCGCTCCCGCACTTCGACACGGCTGACACCAGATCTTGCCGCAGCCAACTTAATTTCGGTGAGCAGGAACAAATTGTCCACCGCGGACGGGAAGGATCCAAAGCGGTCACGCCAGTCGCGCATCAAACGTTCCAGTTGCTCATTTGTGGTGATTTCCGCGATATCGCGATAGGCTCGGATGCGCAAACTCGCATCGCCGATAAAACTGCTCGGCACAAAAGCGGCTATGCGCGCCTGCGGGCCGAGATGAACGAATTCCGCTTCATTCGTAGCAACGAAGTCGAGCCGGAGATCGACATCGAGCCGGACCCGCAATTTTTCACCTTTGAGCTGCGCGACCGCTTGCTTGAGCAACTGGCAGTACAAATCGAAACCGACCGCCATGATGTGGCCGCTTTGTGCTGTACCGAGAATGCTGCCCGCACCCCGAATCTCCAGGTCACGCATGGCAATGCGGAAACCGGCGCCCAGCGAGCTGTATTGTTTGATCGCGTTGATCCGTTTGCGCGCGGCGCCAATTGCCATCATCTCACGCGGAAGAAGGAGATAAGCGTACGCTTTGTGCTCGGCCCGCCCGACCCGCCCGCGCAGCTGATAGAGATCGGCGAGACCAAACCTATCCGCACGATCGATGATGATCGTGTTGGCGTTCGGAATATCGAGTCCGCTCTCGATGATCGTCGTGCAAACTAGTACGTCGACTTTCCCGCTGACGAATCGCGCCATGACGGCCTCCAATTCGTCCGAATCCATCTGGCCATGCCCGACCTCAATCCTTGCCTCCGGGCAAAGATCGACGATACGATCGCGCGCTCGGTCGATCGTCTGGACGCGGTTATGCAAAAAGAAAATCTGACCTTGCCGCTCGAGTTCGCGATTGATCGCGTCGCGAATGAGCCGCTCATCATACCCAGACACCACCGTTTCCACCGGCAAGCGATTGAGTGGCGGGGTCTCAATCGTGGACATGTCTTTTACGCCGACGAGCGAAAGATAAAGGGTGCGCGGGATTGGCGTGGCGGACAGCGTCAGGACGTCGACGAGTTTGAAGAGCTCTTTGAATTTTTCTTTGTGCAAAACGCCGAAGCGCTGCTCCTCGTCGATCACGACGAGGCCGAGATCTTTGAAGACAAGATCGCCGGAGATAAGCCGATGCGTCCCGATCACAATATCGACACCGCCTTCGCGTAACAGTCGCAAGACTTTCTTCTGTTCCGATTGTGAACGGAAACGGCTGAGCATTTCGATGCGCACGGGATAATCGAGCATGCGTTGCCGAAACACCTCGAAATGCTGCTGGGCCAGAACCGTGGTTGGCGCGAGGACCGCGACCTGTTTGCCATCCATAACCGCTTTGAACGCGGCGCGAATCGCAACCTCGGTCTTGCCAAAACCGACATCGCCGCAAATCAGGCGGTCCATCGGCTGCGAGCGCTCCATGTCGATCTTCATGTCGATGATCGCTCTCAATTGATCAGGCGTTTCGCGAAACGGGAATGAATGTTCAAATTCGGTTTGCCATTTGCTGTCGGGAGCAAATGCATGGCCGGGATGGGTCTGCCGCTCGGCCTGAAGCGCGAGCATTTTGCCGGCATAGTCGAAAATGGATGCTGCGGCGTTTTTCTTGGCACGTGTCCACTTCGCGTCTCCAAGCGAGCTGAGAGGCGGCGATTTTTTTCCGACACCAACATAGCGGGACACGAGATATGCTTGCTCGAGTGGGACATAAAGCTTCGCTTCATCAGCGAACTCGATCGAAAGCACCTCGTCTTTACCGACTCTTTGCAACCCCCAAAATCGTCCGATGCCGTGCTCGAGATGCACAACAAAGTCACCTTCTGTCAGTTCACTGAAATCGATCTGCGCGCGATGGCGTTCTATGCGTCGTAATCGCCGGCGGCCATGTGCGGCTAGCCTCCCGAATAACTCCGCTGCCGAAAGCACGACGAGGTTAGCCGCGGGAAAACAAAATCCACGGGCGAGCGTGCCTTCTACAAGATCGACACTGTCAAGCGTTTCCTTCTCGTCCATGATCTCGCGAAAGCGCTCGATCTCGCCCTCGGTCTGAAAATAAATGATGATCTTTGCCTTGTTCGCGCGCCATTCCCTTAAGCGTGCGGCAAATTGTGCGCGTTTTGCTTCAGCAAGCATGAGATCGCCGATCGCGAACTCACCGATTTCGCAATCCTGAAATGCGCCGCTAAAATCTTCCGGGCCCCACTCAGTCCAGCCTGCGCTAATTTGGATGTCCGCGTTGAAACATTCTTCCGGTTCGATTGCAATCTTGAGATGATCGCGGCCAATGTAATCGCGGACGGTGGCGCCTTGATCGTCTGCCGCTCCGAGCAGAATATCGGCGAATCTCAGATCGCGCACCGAAGTCTGACTGTCGATATCGAACTCACGCAACGATTCGATTTGGTCGCCAAAGAATTCCAAGCGTGTTGGTAGCGGCGCTTGCCACGAATAAAGGTCGACAATTCCGCCGCGGACTGCGAATTGTCCGCGTGTTGTGACTTGAGCTACGCGTTCATAACCCGCTCCGGTGAGCTGTTCGAGGATGCGTTCCATCTTCTCATTTGCCCCATGCCGGAGCTGAATAAGGGCGGTTTGGAGCGCGCCGCGTCTTGGAGCGGCTTGATCGAGACTTGCGCGTGTGGCGACGATTAGCCGCGGAGCCTGCTCGCGCTCAAGTTGCGTGAGCAATGCAAGCCGCTCAGCCGCGATCTCGGGGTCCGGCAAAATGTTTTCGACGGCAGCGAATTCCGCTTCCGGCAAAAAAAGCGCGTTGGGCTGCCAGTTAAGCAAACTTTCATAGAGCAATTCCTGGGAATGGACGCTGGGGCAAAGGACCCAAATCGTGTTCTGGACCTTGGACGCGATGGCGGCGACTAGAAATGCCTGTGCCGGGTCAATCACGTGCGAAAACTGGACCGGCCATTGCGTTCTCTCGATTGCTCGAAGTTTACGCCCAATTGGCTCGCTCTTCGCGACGATTTCTAGAAGGTCCGTGGATGCCGGTTTCTGCACCGGTTAGCTCTCGCCGAAAAGAGGTGGAAGTTCAAAATTGCTCGCTGGATCAACTTTGAGTCGAGCAGTTAGAGCTTCCTGCCAATGGCTGCGGCCACGGCGCGGAGGCGCGGAACAAGGTCGGCGAAAATTTCTGGCGTGAGCGCTTGATCGCCGTCGCTCTTGGCCAACTCAGGAGAATCGTGGACTTCGATCATGAGCCCATCCGCGCCGGCAGCGAGCGCAGCAAGAGACATCTGCGGAACAAATTCGCGCAGGCCAATTGCGTGCGTTGGGTCGACAATTACTGGCAGATGGGTTTTGGATTTCAAGAGCGGAACTGCGCCAAGGTCGAGCGTGTAGCGGGTCGCCGTCTCAAACGTACGAATCCCGCGCTCGCAGAGAATCACGTTCATGTTGCCCTCGCTCAAGATGTATTCGGCGCTCATGATCAGGTCATTGATTGTAGCGCTGAATCCGCGCTTGAGTAGGACCGGCAATCTGCTGCGGCCGACTTCCTTCAAGAGTGAGAAATTCTGCATGTTGCGTGTACCCACTTGAAGACAGTCCGCGTATTTTTCGACCACGGACAAATCGCGGGGGTCCATGATTTCGGTAATCACGGGCAGGTCCGTTTCGGCGCGTGCTTCAGCGAGAAAGCGAAGCCCGTCTTCGCGTAACCCCTGAAAACTATACGGGGAGGTGCGCGGTTTGAATGCACCGCCGCGCAAGATTTTTGCGCCCGATTTCTTGACGATTTTTGCGATTGAGAAAATCTGCTCTCTGCTTTCGACTGAACATGGACCAGAAATCAGAACGACGTCTTCATTTCGGCCCATGGACACGCCACCAATTGATACCGACGAGGCTCCGCGGGATTCGCACGAAGCGAGTTTGTACGGCTTTAGTACGGGAACGATTGCTTCGACACCAGGCATGGCGGCGAGCGGTTTTTCGCGAAGGAGGGCTTCGGGCCCAATCACACCGATGATCACGCGTGATGCGCCCCGGCTGATTTGCGCGTCAAGGCCGAATTCACGGACGCGAGTGACGAGCCGTTTGATTTGTTCCTCAGTAGCGTTCGGCTGCGCGATGATGATCATATTTCGACCGGCGGAATGATGAGAATGCCGCCGGCACGAATTTTCTGCAAGCCCAGATGCTGACCCAGAGGAATCTAATTTGTAATCGTAACGGGGGTTCCGGTCGACACAGACTTGAAAAAGTTTTCCGCCATAAATTCAGGCATCCGGATGCATCCATGAGAAGCTGGGTAACCTGGCAAATAACCCGCATGCATTCCTGTCCCGGAAACGATGCGCATAAAATAAGGCATTGGCGTGCCCCTAAAATGAGCGCCGGGCGGTTTCGGATCCTTCGTTACGTCAACGTTGGGCACAACTACGGTGCCTGCCGAATCGACGTAGTCACCGAATAGACTGGAGACATGATTGACGTCCTTCTGAATGATCGAAAAATGCCCATAGGGAGTGTTTAGCCCTTCGCGGCCAGTCGAAAGTTGGGAAACGCCTACGAGCACACCGCTCTTGTAAAAGTAGGCGCGTTGCTCGCGGAGACTGATGGTAATGGAAGGCTTCCCCTCGATCCCGTCTCCATCCCAGTACGAGACAGAGTCCTGTGGCGCTCCAGCTGGAGCGTTCCCGTAACCCCCTCCAAGATATTGGGTCCGGGCTGAGTAACGGGGATCTTCGGCACAACCAGCCGCAACGAGAAGAAGAGCAGCGGAAAATGCCGCCATCAGATTGCGATAAAGCGAAGGACGCATAAGAATTTTGGACAGACTTTCTATGCGCATGCAATGCAAAATGTCAAGCGAGAGGCCGCCTTTCACGGTTTAAGAAATCTAAGTAAAAATCTCGACTGGCATGAAGGGCGACGGCTTGAATTGTGCGCGGTTTAATGCAGACTTCGCCGTCTCCCCGGCCGCTGATTCCAAAGATTATGCCCACCTACGAGTATTCTTGTCAAAAATGCGGACAGAATTTTGACGCATTTCAGTCAATGCGCAGTGAGCCATTCCGTGAATGCCCAAAGAACCTGTGCCGGCTTCCAAAATGGGGACATGGAAAGGTGAAGCGTTTGCTCGGCACGGGTGCCGGTCTTATTTTCAAGGGCTCCGGCTTTTACGTTACGGATTATCGAAGTGACTCGTATAAAGAGGCCGCCAAAAAAGAAGCGCCTTCCACGTCGACCGCCGCGGAAAAATCAACCGCGCCGAAAGAAGCCGGTGGCAAGGCTGTGGCGGGAACGTCGACAAAGACGCCTGAGAAAAAGTCGCCAAAAGAACCGAGCGGATGAGCTCGAAGAGGCTCAGAAGCGATCCCGCTTGGTTCTTAACTTGATGAGGTCGTAATAGCACAACCGGCGGCTCGCCATTTACACCCTTGCGAGTCCGCCGGTCAACCAACCGAAAGATCGACAATCGAATGCCGGATCAACCAGGGCCGATTGTCCACCAAAACCTAGTAGCGATCGATCGCGCCGTACTCGCGCTGATTGTGGCTGCGTTCGTACGCCCGAATCGCACGTCGCGTCTCTGGTCCCATGATTCCATCAATGCGCCCGTGGTAGTATCCCGCGCTAGCCAGCCGACGCTGCAGCTGCGCGACCGAGGATACTCCGCGGTAACGATCGCCCTTGCCGTATCCTTGATCGCCGTTGCCGTATCCTTGATCGCCGTAACCGTATCCTTGATCGCCGTAGCCGTACCCTTGATCGCCGTAGCCGTATCCGTACGGGTAGCCGTAACCATAGCCGTATCCGTACGGGTAGTCGTAACCATAGCCGTAATGAAGATGTCATTATTATTATTATTATGGTGATGGCGCCAATTGCCGCTCCAATTACCGCCGCTCCAATTGCGACCGCTCCAGTTGCGACCGCTCCAGTTGCCGCCATTCCAGTTACGATATGTTCCCGATTTGCCGCCGCTGAATGTCGACCCGCCTCGGGTGAACGTGTGTCCCCCTCGCGGTGGCATCGAGTTGACATGCCCGCCACCATGGCCGCCGCGCTGATCCGCGCTTACTGCGGATGTAGTCAACGTAACCGCGGCGAAGAAACTTAAGAAAAGTATCAGTTTTGCATTCATATAGTATTTGAGTGTGTGTTAATTAGACACCTCAAAGCGGGAAGAGTCTCGGTATTTTTCCGCCTGTCAGCGAAAAAATCTCGCTGCCGGTTCGTGCTCGCCCGTCCACCTCGCCCTCGATTATTATCCGCCAGCTACCGATGAACACTACCTGTCGGGCAATCTTCCGATTGATATTGCTGGTCTTCATCCTCCAATCGCTCCGCGCGGCGCCACCGGAACGTAGCGTGAGTCCTTCACGGCAATTCATCATCTACGCCCCCAGTGCGGCGCTGCGCGGAGCGGTCTCTGAGCTTGGAGAGCAGACCAAGGCCAATTTACTCGCGCTGTTACGACAGCCCGACAGGTGGAAAACGCCGATCATCGTCAACTTGCAGCCAGAACAGGCAAATCTGCCGGAGATTCCGCCGGCCGCGTTGCGTTTTAGCCAGACTGGTTTTGGTCTAAAGCTCCAGCTCGATTTGACCATCGGCGAAAGCATCGACGCCGCGCTGGTCGAGCGTGAGCTACTGCGCGCAATTCTATTGGAAATAATTTACCGAAGCCAACCGGACGTCGTTCCTGGCACTGCCTTTGTCGAACCTCCGGATTGGTTACTGGATGGCGTGCTTGCGATCACGCCGGGGCGGGACCGTGGGCCGCTTGTGGAAGCGCTTTCGGTGTCGGCCAAACAGCTGTCGCTGGAAAAATTTCTTCGGCAACGCCCGGCGCTTCTCGATTCACCCGGCCGCCTGGTTTATCGCGCCTACTCGCTTTCGCTCCTGGAACTGCTTGTCGACGGGACCGACGGGCATTCGCGACTAGCGCGGTACATCGACAATTTATCGCATGCCTCAAACGATCCATTCGCCGATCTGAAGGCGCAGTTTCCACGGCTGGGCGACGACGTGGAAAAAACCTGGCAATCGGCCCTGGCCCGATCAAGCGGCGCGCGAAATTATCAGTTGCTCACTTTCGCCGAAAGCCAGCAACGGCTTGACGAATTGCTGCGCGTTAAGATCCCAGATGCCGAAAACTCATCCAAGCACGTGGAACTCAGCGAACTCGCCCAGAGAAAGCTTTCTGGGGTGGAGAAGATCGCGCTCAATGGACTGAGCGAGAACTTGGTCTTGGCCACAATCCGGGCGAATCCAGTCATGCGTCCGATTGTCCGGGAATATCAGCAAATCGCCGAGCTGCTCGCGCGTGGCAAAAGGAAGAGAGTCGCTGAGCGTCTCGTGCGTGTGCAGGCGACGCGCACGACGCTCGCGGCACGCATGAGCGACATCGATGACTACATGAACTGGTTCGAAGCGACCCAATCAAAGACTGGTAGCGGAGTGTTCGTCGATTATCTCAGAGCCGTCGGTGAGTCGCAAATACCTGCGCCGCGGCGGCGCGACGCGCTTTCGGTTTATCTCGATTCGGTCGCGGCACAATTCGAGGATTAGCTATATGCACGAATCTCTCAGCAACACGATCGATTGCATCGAGATGCCCTCGCGCAATCTCGCTGAGACGAAACGCTTTTTCTCCGCGCTCTTTGGTTGGCCGTTCGTAGATTACGGCTCGGACTTCTCCTCGTTCGACGATAGCCGAACGGTTGGCGGCTTTCCGGCGCCGCCGTAGCAGCCCGTACCAATGGTTTTACTTCGAAAAATCCTTACTCGACTCAAGAAACGCGGCGGAAAGATCACGCGCGAGATTTTTGAATTTCGCGGCAGCAGGCGCTTTTATTTTCGCGAACCCGGCGGCGGCGAGTTCGCCATGTGGTCCGATAAATAAATAGGAATTGTCGATCTTTCCTGCAGTTGCTCATTCAACGGTTGCTGATTAACATAGGCAGCGCGATCAAACTGCGCCTTTTTCATTCTCATGCAAAAAATTGGCTTTGCCGAAGCTCTTGATTCGATTGTCGCGAGTGATCCGCGTTATCAGCGAGACGCGTACGTGTTTCTGCGCGACGCGCTCGATTTTACGACCAAGCAGCAGAAGAAAATCAAGGGCGCCACGGTACGTCATGTGGCCGGACCGGAATTGCTCGACGGCGTGCGACAATACGCCCTCAAGGAATTCGGGCCGATGGTGATGACGGTATTTTCCTCCTGGGGAATTCATTGCTGTGAAGATATTGGGCACATGGTTTTCAACTTGATCGAAGCGGGAATTTTCGGGAAGACAGAGGAAGACTCGCTGGAGGATTTCAAGAGCGTTTATGATTTTGAAGAGGCTTTTGTGAAGCCGTTCGCGCCAGTAAAACCGACGGCGGTGAAGCCTTCGCCGGAATTGCCATTGCCCAAATCCATATGATCCGATTTGCGCCGGGCCTGGCGCTTATCGTTGCGAGTATGTTTAGTTCTGCCAATTTGAAAGCAGCGGCGACCAACGATTCGACGGTGATCACTTTTCCGCCAAGCACCGCGCAAAAGTGGGTCCTGCCAAACGGCCTCACAGTAATCGTGCAGGAAGATCACAGCGCTCCGGTGGCCAGTGTGCAGGCGTGGTGCGCCACGGGCAGCATCGACGAGGACGAACATCTCGGCGCAGGCTTGTCTCACATTCTCGAGCACATGCTCTTCAAAGGCACAAAGACGCGATCGACCAATGTGATTGCCCAGAAAATCCAGGACGTCGGCGGTTACATCAACGCCTATACATCATTCGATCGCACGGTTTTTTGGATCGACGTGCCGAAGGACGGCGTCGCCACTGCGCTCGACGTCTTGGCTGATGCGATGATGAACTCAACTCTGCCGCCGAAGGAGTACATGAAAGAACAGGAAGTGATTCGGCGCGAGTTCGCCATGGGTTTGGATGACCCCGACCGCGTGGCCGGGCTGCTTCTTTTTGCCACCGCTTACCAGCGACATCCGTACCACTTTCCGGTGATCGGCGACATAGAAATTTACAACCAGCTCACCCAGGACCAGGTGATACAGTATTACAAAACGCGCTATAGTCCGAATAATCTCACCTTTGTCGTGGTCGGAGATGTCGATGTAGCCAAAGTGCGTCAGCAGCTCACCGAATTTTTCAAGGCGTATCCGGAGAAATCACTCAAGCCGATCTTCATTCCTGAGGAGCCGCCGCAATTGGGCCGCCGGGAAGTTCACCAGGAATTTGCCACTGAACTGACGCATCTCTCGCTCGCCTGGCACATCCCGGAGGTGACGAATCCAGACGTCCCCGCACTCGATCTTCTCTCGACCGTTCTAGGCGATGGGCGCAGTTCGCGCTTGTACCGGCGCGTGCGGGAAGAGGCGGGTCTGGCCTATCGGATATCGGCATTCTCCTACACGCCCGGCGATCCGGGCTTGTTTGGCATCGATGCTACTCTCGATCCAAAGAAACGCGAAGTAGCGGAGCAATTGGTGTTGCATATTCTCGACGAGGTGAAGCAGGCCGGCGTCACGGCAGAGGAATTGATAAAGGCAAAAAAAATATCGCTCAGTCATCATCTCGGCGCGCTTACGACGATGCGCGGCCAGGCTTCGGATATCGGCTCGAATTGGTTGCTCACGCGCAATCTCAATTTCAGCCGGGATTACCTCGACGCCGTCCAGAAGGTAACGCTCGATGACATTAAGCGAGTCGCAGCCCATTACCTGACGAACGAAAACCTGACCGTCATATCGTTGAATCCCAAAGGTTCGCTGCTGCCAAAAGCCGGGACCGCGAAGCCAATTAGCGCGGGCGAAGTTCAGAGATTCGAGCTATCAAACGGATTGCGACTTCTGGTGCGGGAAGATGCGCGTCTGCCGCTGGTTGCGGTGGGCGCAGTTTTTCGCAGCGGCCTTCTCGCGGAGACGCCGCAAACAAATGGCATTACGCGCTTAATGGCGAAAGCGCTGTTGAAAGGAACCACAACACGCACAGCGGAGCAGATTGCGAACGAGATCGAGGCGGTCGGCGGTTCCATGTCGAGCGAGGCCAGTAACAATACCTTCAACGTTTCCCTCGAAGTGACCAAGCCCGATGTCAAGTTAGCCGTCGAGTTGCTTTCGGATGTGTGGCTCAACGCGATCATGCCGGAAAAAGCGATTGCACGGGAAAAAGAAATCCAGCTCGCCGCGATCAAACAGGAGGAAGAGCAGATGACAACTGTGGCGCGAAACATTTTGCGGCAGGCGCTCTTCACCCAGCATCCGTACGCGTTGCGGGCAAACGGTTCGGTTGATTCGGTCCAGCGATTGACCCAGAAAGATCTGCTCGAATTTCGAGATCGTTATGTGGTCGCGAAAAACGGCGTCATTTTCGTGTTTGGCGATGTCAAGGCAGCGGAGGTGAAACAGCTTTTCGAGAAGGCGCTCGGCGGAATGAGACCCGGCGCGCTCGCCTTGACGGACGTGCATCCCGCTGTACCACTCGGCAAAACCGAGTCGGTCGAAAGCCGAAAGGACAAAGCGCAAGGCGTAATCATGGTCGGATATCGCGGCGCAGATATTTTCAGTCCGGACCGATACGCGCTGCAATTAATCGATGAGGCAAGCAGCGATCTGGGCTCGCGCTTTTTCATTCGTATTCGCGAACAGATGGGGCTCGCCTACTACGTTGGCGCCAGCCAGATGGAAGGGCTGGTGCCGGGACTTTTTGCATTCTACCTCGGAACGGATCCGCAAAAGATCGAGCCAGTGAAAATAGCGTTGCTCGATGAAATCCGCAAACTCGCGACTGACGGTCTTACGAATGAAGAATTGGCACGCGCGAAAAAGAAATTGATCGGACAGCAGGAGATTGCGAACCAGAGCAACGATTCGTTCGGTTATCAGTGCGCGCTGGATGAGCTCTACGGACTTGGGTTCAATTATTACAAATCGCTTCAACACAACGTCGAAGCAGTCTCGCTCGACGACATTAAGCGCGTGGCCGCGAAATATTTTCGCGATCAACCTTACGTTCTTGCGACGGTGCGACCACCAGATGGCTCCGCAGCCGCGAACCAGAAGTGAGCCATGGCTGAAGTTCAGACCAGCGTACAGAGCGGCGAGCTTTCGCAACGCTTCATCGAGTTTGTCATGATGCATGCACAAAATGCAGCTCTGTTTCTCGGCCAGATTCCAAATCCAAAAACCGGCGAAGGCGAAGTGAATCTGGAGCTGGCAAAAATGTTCATTGATCAATTGGCCATGATTCAGGAGAAAACGCGGGGAAATCTGACAAACGAAGAGTCCACAGTCCTGCGCAACGCGCTTTCTAATTTGCAGATGGGGTATGTCGAAGTTGCGCAGAAAACGTCCGGGGTCACGACCCCGGAAAAAATTACCGAAGTGGAGGCAGAAGGATCCGAGGCAATTTCGACCGCGCCTTCGAGCGAAGCTGAGTCAAAAAAGAAATTCACGAAGAGCTACGGATCTTGATCGGTAGCGGCCCCGAAAGCATTCGGGTTCGCATTATTCAATCGGCGGTCACAGACCGCCGTTACAGTTTCGACTCGCGAATTCAATTACGTGCATGCTTCGGCAAAAAATGTTCGCAAAGAAAAGAGGAAGATTGTCGATCCTAAGAATGGCACCGATCTAATCGACGCTGCTGAGGAAGCTGGGTTGCGTTATGTAAGCGACACTCAACCCGGTTACACGCGCAAAGCGAACGGGGAAGGTTTCGAATATTTCGATACGAATAGAAAGTCGATTCGTGATGAACAACGGCTCTTGCGCATTAGGCGGCTGGCCATTCCTCCGGCTTGGAGTGAGGTCTGGATTTGTCGGTCACCAAATGGACACATCCAAGCTACCGGACGCGACGCCCGTAGGCGCAAACAATATCGTTACCATGATCGTTGGCGCGAGATGCGCGACGCAAACAAATATGAGCGACTGGCTAGTTTTGGAAAAGCGCTGCCGAAAATTGA
>QHMQ01000121.1:0-18892 GCA_003217835.1 Verrucomicrobiota bacterium | reverse complement strand
AGCTTCTCCAGCAAAGCCTGATTCGCGTTGGCAATGAAGAGTACGCCCGCGAAAACAAATCCTTCGGTCTTACCACTATGCTAGATCGACATGTCGATGTGAAAGGGTCGAAACTGCGTTTTCGTTTTCGCGGCAAAAGCGGGCGTCAGCACGACGTGGATGTAACTGATCGCCGGATCGCGCGGATTGTATCGCAGCTCCAGGATTTGCCCGGCCAGAGCCTATTTCAGTACGTTGATGACGAGGGCAAAGTGCGCGACATTACTTCGCAGGATGTAAACGAGTATCTGCGCGAGATTACAGGTGAAGATTTCACCGCGAAAGATTTTCGCACATGGGCGGGAACAGTACTCGCCGCGATCGCACTTGGGATGGCCGGCGCATTTGAAACAAAGAAGCAGGCCAAAGCCAACGTTAAAAACGCAATCGAGGCGGTCGCGAAGATTCTCGGCAACACCCCGACGGTTTGCCGAGAGTGTTATATTCACCCCGCCGTGGTTGAAGCCTATTTCAAGGGAAATCCGATCAACGGTTTCAAAGCAAAGACAGAGGAAAAGGTCGAAAAAAGAATCGATCTTGCCTCGGCACAAGCGGCGGTTCTGAACCTTCTGCAAAACGATGCGTCAACAAAGGCTCCCTGACGATCGATAATATTTATTCGCGAGAAGCGCTGCGCCGCGTTGGCGTGGGACTTGGCTTGGCCTTGGTGCTCTTGCGGACGTTGATGGTGTGCCCGTCCGCAGTCGTTGGCGTTTGCCGTTGCTCTTCGGCGTATTTTTTTGTTGACGGCCAGATTAAACGCCACGGCTGGGTTTTCACCGTTTCGCTGAAATCTTTAATGTTGCGTCCGGCGGGGCCGAGATCGTTCATGGTGGCTTTCAATCGCTCAGAGGAATCGCGAAAGTTCTCGAGCGATACGCCGATATTGTTGTTCGCTGTGAGATCATCGCTGATCTTCTGGATGTTAACGAGAGAGTGCGACAAGGGACTGTCGTGTGCGGTCAGATCGACCAGATGTTCCCCGAACGTCTTGAACTGGCCGAGCGCGAGGTTCAGCTCGGAATTTTCATCGGTGATACGACTAAGATTTTGCGCTGTAGTCTGGAGTTCCTTCATAGTGGAAGTAGCTTCTGTCGCCACCGGCTTGATTACTTCGAGCATCTGGGCCGCGGCTTCAGAAAAATCGGGAACGCGTTCGCCAGCGAACATTTCGCCATCTTTCGCGCGTCCAGAGCTTTCGGTCCCCTGCGTGATGTCGATCGCCATGTCACCGAGCAGCCCCAACTGCATCAGTCGTGCATGCGCATCGCGATAAACCTTCGCGTTCTTGTCCACCTGCACCTCAACCCGCACTTCATATTTTGGTTTGTTTGGTTTGCCTTCTGTTGGGGTCGGTGTGGGCGTCGCGCCTGGTTCGGGCGGATGCAATGCAGTGTCCGCCTCTTGCGCGCGCGCATCTTCCTCGCGTGAGACTGGCGAGAATAATTTCTGGACCTGTCCAATTTTTCGGCCTGCCAACATAACCGGCGCGCCTACTTTGATTCCCGCAGCGTTATCGAAATACATTCTGTAGGTGACGAGCGGCCGGAAAAGTCCGGGTGCACCCAGGAGGACGAGAATAAAGACCAAAACAGCCACGGTGCCTACCACCAGGACACCGGTCATTATTTCATTTCTTTGCAATTGCATCTTGGCTGTCTTTCAAAATGGGGCCTTCTGTGCTTCCGCTCAAGAACTGAGCGACCACCGGATTCTTCGATTGTTTGAACTGCTCGGGTTCGGCGTCCTCAATGATTTTGCCTTGATAAAGCATACCCATTCGCGTGCCGATGCGAAATGCGCTGCCCATTTCATGCGTTACCGTGATCGACGTTACCTTCGATTTTTCGCTCAAGCTAATGATCAATTCGTCAATCACGGAAGCAATCACCGGATCGAGACCAGCCGAGGGTTCATCGAGGAGAATCAGTTCCGGCTCCAGGACGAGCGCGCGCGCTAGGCTAACGCGTTTTCTCATGCCGCCGCTTAGCTCCGAAGGCAGCAGATCCTTTGCATCCTGCATGCCGACGAGTTCGAGCTTTTGATCGACAATCTCGTCGATCTCTTTGCGCGATTTGTCGGTGACCTCTTCCAGCGGAAGGGCGACGTTGTCGCGAACATTGCGCGAGCTGAGCAGCGCTGAGTATTGATAGACCATGCCGATGTGTTGACGGACCTGCTGCAACTTCCGGCGACGCAGCCGCGTAATTTCAAATTGTTTGAAAAAAACAGAGCCGGAGTTCGGCTGCAGCGTCCCGAGGATGAGACGCAGAATCGTGCTTTTGCCGCTGCCGGTTTGACCCATAATGACAAGGCGATCCTTCGGCTGAACCCTAAGCGAGAGTCCGTCGAGCACTTTTTTTTCCTCAAACTGCATGTCGACGTCACGCAACTCGACCATATGAGAGTTCGGCGCGTTCACGTGGGAAAAAACACGGTATAAACAATGTTGTAGAGGGTATCGACGCCGATCACAACGGTGATGGCGGTGACGACGCTCGAAGTCGTCGCGGTCCCCACGCCAGCGGCGCCTCCTTTGACGGTCAATCCCCGATAGCAGGCGATTGCGCTGATGAGCAGCCCGAACATAAAGCTTTTGAGAACGCCGGTAATGATGTCGCGAATGAGTAACGCGTCTTTGACCAGATCGAGAAAATAGGGAAAAGCGATGCTAAAGTAAGCACGAGAAACCAGACTGCTGGCGAAAATCGCCGAGATGTTTGAAACGGTGGAGAGACAAGGCATCAGGAAAAACAATGCCAGCATCCTCGGCGCGACAAGAAATCGGAGCGGCCCAATTCCCATGGCCTCGATCGCCTCGACTTCTTCGGAGACCTGCATTGTCCCGAGTTCCGCTGTAAAGGCCGCCCCGACTCGCGCGGCCAGCATAATACCGGTAATAAGAGGGCCAAGTTCCCGCGTAAAGCCGATCGCCACCAAACCAGGAATGAGACGCTCGGTCCCGAATCGCTGAAGCTGGTAACCGGTCAACAACGCCATTGTCAGGCCGAGGAAGAACGAAACGAGTCCAACCAGCGGCACAGAATCGACACCTGCGCGTTCCGTATGACGAAAAAAACTGGTCGCGCGAAACGGGAAGCGGCCGCGGCGAATGCGCTCAATTGTTTCTTCAAAGGTGTGGGCAATGAACCAGAACATGCTCCCGACTTCGCGGAAGAAATTGCGACCGAGCTGCCCGATTTCTTCCACAACCACGATCGGATTTGTCGGAATCCTTTCCCCAGGCGCAGAGTTTTGTTGGGTGTTGGCCATGTCCACGAGAAGTTGCTCCAGTTAATAGTGTGGAAAAGTAGAAAGTTGAAGCGTTTAGCACGGTAGCAGTGCTGCGAAGGCATAGGACGTCATTAATCATCTTGCAGTTTAATGCCTTTTACTCCCGCATGAAGGCTCTCGACACAAAGCCCTCTCGGACGTTAGAATTACCGTCTGCGTTCCGATTTGGTCCAGCATAATGTGAAATTGTCTCGCGCGGCGAATTGCTTCTTTGCCGTCGTGATATTTAGTGCCGGGGCGCCAGCGCTCGCTCAGGAACAAGCAGGTCGCACGAACGTTCCGAGCGAAGGACGACCAGACGATCTGCTAAACATGCAAACGAAAGATTTCGGACTCGTGATACACGGAGGCGCTGGAACGATCGAGCGCAGCAAAATGACGCCTGAACGTGAGCGCGAATATCGTGCGGGAATCGCGCGCTCGCTTTCGGCGGGTTGCGAAATTCTTAAGCGCGGCGGCTCGAGCCTCGACGCGACGGAGGCCGCCGTTCGCGTGCTCGAGGACGATCCAAGCTTCAACGCGGGCCGTGGTGCCGTCTTTACACGTATTGAAACAAATGAACTCGATGCCGCTATTATGGACGGCAAAACGCTCAGGGCCGGTGCGGTTGCGTGTTTAGAGCACATCAAAAATCCGGTGAGCCTGGCCCGATTAGTCATGGAAAAATCCGGACACGTGATGATGGTCGGCGAAGGTGCAGAAGCATTTGCGAAGGAAAACGGAGTGGACTTTGTCGAACAAAAATATTTTTATACCAAGGAACGTTGGGATGCTTTGGAAAAGGTGAAAGCGGCAGAGAAAAGCGGCGGACCGGGCGGTAAGAAATTCATCATCTCCGATCAAGATCGACATGGCACCGTCGGTGCAGTCGCGCTGGATAAAAACGGCAATCTCGCCGCGGCCACTTCGACCGGCGGCACAACGAATAAGCGCGCCGGTCGGGTGGGCGATTCACCGGTCATCGGGGGAGGCACCTACGCGAACAACGCGACATGTGCTGTCTCCGCTACGGGTGATGGAGAGTATTTTATTCGCGCAACTGTCGGACACGATATTTCGGCCCGGATGGAATATCGCGGAATGACACTCAAGGAAGCTGCGCAGACCGTTCTGGATAAAGTGGCCAGGCTTGGCGGCACCGGTGGATTGATCGCCATCGACCGCCAAGGCAACATCGCCTTGCCGTTTAATACCTCTGGAATGTACCGAGGATACGTCGATCCAACGGGCAAATTCGTGGTGGAGATTTACAAGTAACCTTCGTTCTAGTTGGAAGGCATTCGCCGCGGCGAGCGGCTCAACAATTCCATGACTGTGTTGCCCGCGTTTTCTGTAGTCATTCCTGCTTTCAACGAGGCATCGCGTATCGGTGAAACGTTGCGTCTAACGCTGGATTATCTTCGCAACGTCAGCCCCGAGAGCGAATTAATCGTCGTCAATGATGGGTCAACCGACGCAACGTCATTAATCGCACGGGAAGTGTTAGAAACGGCGAAGACTGAAACGCGTTTGCTCGAGAATTTTCCAAATCGCGGCAAGGGTGCCGCCGTTCGGTCCGGATTGCTCGCTGCGCAAAAACCGATTGGGTTGTTTTTTGATGCCGATCTCTCGACACCTCTGGAGGAGACGCCCAAGGTGATCGAGCCGATTGCCGACGGTAGAGTCGACATTGCGTTTGGCTCGCGTGCGCTGAATCGGCGATTGATTGGTCAACATCAACCCTGGAGGCGCGAGCAGGCCGGCCGCATTTTTAACCTGTTCGTTCGCGTCGCCACCGGTCTCCCGTTTTGGGACACACAATGTGGTTTCAAAGCGTTCCGTCTCGGTGTCTGCCGTCCAATTTTAGAAGCCGCTCGGATCGATGGCTTTGCCTTCGACGTCGAGTTGATTTATCTCGCGCAACGTGCCGGATTGCGCATCCGCGAAGTTCCCGTGCGCTGGAATGATTCGACAGGAAGTAAGGTGCGCTTTTTCCACGACAGCCTCCGAATGTTGCACGAAGTGATCACGTTGTGGATGCGTTAGGTAGGGGCGATTGACCTCAATCACCTCGGACGCGGCACGTTGCCACGGACAGACCGAACCGGGTCGGTAAACCGTTCCAACATTTGGCGTGCTATTTCTTAACGATCTCGGCGTTTTCGATCATCGCAATTCCGCCGCGTTCCGCGATTTTGCCCTTTACGGTAATGCTCGTGCCGCAGTATTCCGCAAGTTGATCGTTTATCGGCTTGTGCTCGCCAACGACGAGGTACGCTTTGCCGTCGCTTACGATGCCGGCTGGGCCGCCCGATTTGATGCACTTCGCCCCGCATGACTGGCCATGCTTCTCGCCGACCGCGTTATGGTCAACGTAACACATCATATCGACCACTTCGCCGGTTACTTCTTTCGAGGCAGCTGAGTCTTTTCCATGCTCGTGCTCTTGTGCAACGGCGAGTGGAGAAATCATTAATGCCGCAATGAATGTCGCAACGACAACGATTTTTGAAACGCTGGGATCGTTCCTGGTTGAATTAAACATGCAGGCAATTTCTGCCGATTTTCGCTGTGGTCAATCAAGCGGGAACACACCGCCGGTACGTCTATCGAAATTCAGCAATCAACCCCCTTGGAGATCGCGTACTATCTCTGCTTTTCGATCAAATCGGCGAATTCTCCGAAGAAATAAGATGCATCATGGGGACCAGGGGCGGCTTCGGGGTGATATTGCACGCTGAAGATCGGCAACTCCTTGTGTCGCATCCCTTCGACGGTCCCATCGTTCAAATTGACGTGACTGACTTCGATATTGGCCGGGAGCGAGTCCGGGTCGACTGCGAAACCATGATTTTGCGCGGTGATGGCGACTTTTCCGCTTCGCAAATCTTTCACCGGCTGGTTCGCGCCGCGATGTCCGAATTTCAATTTGAATGTCGATCCGCCGAAGGCGAAACCGAGCACTTGATGGCCCAGACAAATCCCGAAAATCGGTCTCTTGCCCATTAGTCCACGTACCGCCTCATGCGCATACGGCAGGGCCGCCGGATCACCAGGGCCATTCGAAAGGAAAATTCCGTCGGGATCGAGCGCGAGCACTTCTTCCGCGGTGGTAGATCCCGGAACAACCGTGACACCGAAGCCCTTCTGCCGCAGAAGGCGCAATATGTTTTCTTTAATGCCGTAGTCATACGCCGCGATGCGAAACCGGATCGGCGGAAGTGCGCGTTTGCTTCCGCCATTCTCAGCCGTGACCGACCACGCCGTGCTTAACCTGTCGTCGGGATCCCATTGGTAAACCTCCGGCGTGGACACTTCCCGTACATAATCCATTCCGATGACACCTTGGCCTTCGATCGCCCGTTGTGTCGCTTCTCCGGGCGAGATCGCTTCTGTCGTCAAACAGGCTTTCATCGCGCCACGGGTGCGCAAATGTCGCGTTAGCGCGCGTGTGTCGATTCCCTGCACTCCTGGGATTCGCCATTTCTGCAAATATTCATTGAGCGACATTTCGGAGCGCCAGCTGCTCGGGATTTCACTTAGTTCTTCGATGACGAATCCACGTACGTGTGGGGAGCGGCTTTCCTGATCAAATGAATTGGTTCCGTAATTTCCGATCAGCGGATAAGTCATCGCCACAATCTGCCCGCGATACGAAGGATCGGTTAGCACTTCCTGGTACCCGGTCATGGCGGTGTTGAAACAAATCTCGCCGACGCGTGTGCCGGTTGCGCCAAAGGATTCGCCCTCGAAAAATCTGCCATCTTCGAGGGCGAGAAGTGCGCGCATCGGCCTGCATTGTCGATCCTATCGACACATTTTCAAATTCGTCGAAGCCCATTCGTCGTAATTTGATTCCCGATTCAACTCTTTGGCTCTTCAACGCCTAAACGAAAATGCCCGGATCGAGATGCCGATCCGGGCATTTGAAAATTTTACCCCGCCGGTGCCGTTTAGGCGGATCTCCCGTTCCCTTTCAGTAACGGGCGGATGACCGTCGCCGCAGCGTCTGACTTCCAATTAAGGCCTGTCATTTTCTCCGCGCGACCGAGCCTCCTCAAGTTAGTCAACTATCGGTCCGGGAATCCCACCTGTAATCTCGAACATCGCAGGGTAAATTAGTGAGAGCCGTTAATTGAGAGTTGAGAGAAAAGCACTGGTTTCCTGCCCAACCCTCAACGAACGACTCTCGGCTCTCAAAGAACTACTCGCGCAATTCTGCGCCAAGGTCGCGCCGCAATCGCTCGCGAATCTTCGCGTGCGCCACAGTCACTTCCTCGTTTGTGAGTGTGCGGTTTTTATCACGGTATGTCAATCTATATGCGAGCGATGTTCTTTCTTCGCTTCCTTTGGTGCCGGGGTAACAATCGAATACTTCAACACTATCCAACAAAGGCTCGATCGGATTCTTGATCGTTTGTAGAACGTCCTCGTGTGAAATTTTTTCAGGAACAAACATCGCAATATCACGAGTGATTACTGGGAATCTTTCGATCTCCCGGAATTTCTTTGTTTGTTGCTCTTTCGCCAGAAGCACATCGAGGTTCAATTCAGCGATAAATACTCCGGGTGCAATCTTAGCCGATGGTCGTTGACCTAAAAATCCAATCATCACGGCGTCGGAGAAAAGTCCTACAGCGAGCGGAAGTTTCTCGTGTTCGATTCGTCGGAATGAGAGCTCGGGGATTCCAAGCGATTCGATTATACCCTTGGCGTCGAAAAACCCGAGCCAGGAATCTCCAACCTTGCGGTCGGACCTCCAAATCGGCGCCGTTGCAAGATTGCCGGACAGCAAAATCCCAAGCCGCCGCTCTTCATTTCCATCCGGTGGAACGAAAACACGACCGAGCTCGAAGATTGCTACGCGTTCCGCGCCCGCTCGAATGTTTCGCTCAAGCACAGCGAGCAAGCCCGAAATCAAATTCGGCCGCAGCGCGACGTGATCTTCGCTCAACGGATTGCGGAGCTCGATCGCACCTTCGCTGAAAGCGGAGGCGCTTTTCGAAATCAATTTTGACGTCCGCACTTCTGACAAACCGCATCCAGCCAATCGCTCTCGCAGAAAAAGTGTTTCGAGATCGTGCGAGCGATCAGCCGAACTCATCGACATGAAACGGCCGCGTGTCGTCCCCGGAATCCTGTCTATTCCATACGCGCGGACGACTTCTTCGATAAGATCGACGTCGCGCTGCAAATCCCGCCGATAACTCGGAATCTTCCACGTTCCGCCCTTGCTCGTGCTCTTGGTTTTCTTTAGCCCGAAGCGCGTGAGAATTTCATCAACGGTTTTTGGTTTAATTGCGACGCCGATTACGCGATCACATTTCTCGTAACTCAATGAAACGTCAGCTGGATTGGCCGGAAGTTTACCGGCAACGTAAATTTCTTTTGCCGGCGTTCCGCCAGCGATCTCGCGCATCAATTCTGTCGCGCGATGCGACGCTCGCAAAATCATGTCCGGATCCACGCCGCGCTCGAATCGATAACTCGCGTCGCTCGATAAACTTAAATTCCGCGCCGTCCGGCGAATACTTGTCGGCAGGAAATAAGCGGCTTCGAGCAAAATATTTTTGGTCGAATCGGTCACCCCCGTTTCTTCGCCACCCATCACACCGCCGATTCCGACTGCGCGCTCTTCGTCAGCGATAACGAGATTTTCCGGGGTGAGCGAATAAGTCTTACCGTCGAGCGCAAGAAACTTTTCGCCGTCCTGTGCGAGTCGGACGTTGATTCCATCTTTTAATTTGTCGGCGTCAAATGCGTGTGTCGGTTGACCGAATTCGAGCATCACAAAATTCGAAATGTCGACGATGTTGTTGATGGAGCGAATGCCGACGCTCTCGATCTTCGCGCGCAACCATTGGGGGCTCGGACCCACTTTCACCTTGTCTATCTTCCGCGCTGAGAAAAATGGACATTCGCGCGTCGCGGCGATGGTCACGCCTGATCTCTTGATCTCCATTTCCACTTTGGGCGGCATTGACTTGAGCTTCTTTCCGCTGAGTGCCGCGATTTCGCGGGCGAGACCGAAATGGCTCAGCAGATCGCCACGGTTTGGTGTGATCTCGACGTCGAGAATCGTGTCCGCCGGGAAAAGATCACCGATCGGCGCGCCGATTTTGGCATCTGGCGACAAAATCAACAGGCCGGACGCATCTTCGCCGAGGCCGATCTCGATTGGGCTGCAAAGCATTCCTTCGGATTCGACACCGCGGAGTTTGCTATTTCGAATCTCAGTTCCGTTCGGCAACTTTGCCCCTGGCAACGCGAGCAGTACTTTGTCGCCGACTTTGTAATTCGTCGCGCCGCAAACGATTTGGCGTTTCGTGCTGCTGCCGTCGTCCACTTCGCAAACTGTGAGCCGATCAGCATTCGGATGGCGCGACGACGCGGTGATTTCCGAAACGATCACCTTGTCGATCTTCGCGCCGCGCGTCTCGATCTTTTCGGTTTCAATGCCGGCGCGAGTCAGCAATTCGGCGATCTCTTCCGGATTTTTTGGAAGATCGACAAATTCGCGCAGCCAGTTAACGGAAAATTTCATGCGAACTGCTTCAGGAACCGCAAATCGTTCTGCGCGAATAGCCGGATGTCCGGGATGTCGAACAAAATCATAGCCAGCCGATCCATGCCCAGGCCGAACGCGTATCCGCTCCACTTGTCGGGATCGTAAGCTTTATCGCCCCGCGCCTTGTTGACCGCTTCGAAAACGGCCGGATGCACCATGCCGCAACCGGCCACCTCGATCCAGTGCTCGCCGCGCTTCAGAGCTTTTGATCGCACATAGACCTCCAAACTCGGCTCGGTAAAAGGAAAGTAATGCGGACGAAATTGCACTTCGGTTTCGAAACCAAAGAGTTCCCGCAGGAAGAATTCGAGCTCGCCTTTCAAATCCGCGACGCTGACGTTTTCATCGACATACAGTCCTTCGATCTGATGGAACTGTGCGCTGTGGGTCGCGTCGACTTCATCGCGTCGATACGCCGCGCCTGAGGCAATCACGCGGAGGGGAGGCGGCGCGCATTCCATCGCGCGGATTTGCACGGTTGATGTATGCGTTCGCAGAAGTCGACCGTCGGACAAATAAAACGTGTCCTGTTCATTGCGGGCAGGGTGGTCTGGTGGCGTATTCAAAGCATCGAAGCAGTACCACTCCGTTTCGACATCGGGACCTTCGGCAAGGGCGAAGCCCATTCGTCGAAAAATTTGAATTCCACGCTCGTGCATTTGGTGAAGCGGATGAAGAGAACCGATCTCATTCGGCGTTCCTGGAAGTGAGATGTCGATGGTAGCAAGCGTGTCCGATTCTTTTTGCACGCGAAATTTTTGCGCGCGTTCCTCGATCGCCGCCGTCAGAGCATTGCGAACTTCATTGAGCAACTTTCCAACGATCGGCTTTTCGTCCTTGCCGAGCGTTTTCATCTGTTCGCCCCAGGCGGAAATGCTGCCGCTTCGCCCCAGATAGCGCACGCGAATGTTGTCGAGCGCTTTCTCGTCGTGCGCGGATTCGATTTCGCGAAGGGCGTTGTCGCGGAGTTCTTCGAGTGGATGAGACATTGACAACGAACGTTGAACGCTCAACGTCCAACGCTCAACGTCGAAATTGTAGGCGGCTGGTTTGCCTGCTGCCGCGTTCCACAGAAACCCCCTTAGAGATTAGGCCGCTTTCTCCGATTTTTTTTCCAGCGCCCTCTTTACTTGATCGACAATCGATTTGAATGCCGCTTCATCATTGACGGCGAGGTCGGAAAGAATTTTTCGATCAAGCTCGATACCGGCAGCCCTGAGTCCTTCCGCAAAACGACTGTAACTGATTCCATGCGCACGGGCCGCAGCATTCAAGCGCTGAATCCAAAGGGAACGGAACGTGCGTTTGCGTGTTTTGCGATCGCGATAGGCCCAATATTGGCCTTTCATGGTCGCGTCCTTGGCGTAGCGGAAAAGTTTCGAGCGGCGTCCGCGGTAACCTTTGGCTTTTTTTAAAACCCGTTTGCGCCGCGCCCGACTGGCCGGGGCATTGGTGGCTCTTGGCATTTTGTTTTGTTCCGAATTGCTTCGGAACTCCTCGTTCAGCGAGTTGTTGTTTCGTTATCGACCTTTCCGACCTCACTCGCCGATTTGCCGGCTGTCAATTCCGGCAGGTGGAAAAATCTGGTCCGACGCAGGATGTCGGGGAGGCAAGATAATTGGTCGCTTAACTATAACAACTGGATTTTGTGAAACTCAAAGGTGCGAAGCCTCAGCAAGTCGATTGTTCTTCCGCCAAAACAGCCACGCCACAAAACCCACCACCGCTCCACCAATATGCGCAACTGAAGAAACTGCACTGATTCCGGCGACTTGTTCCCAAGTGCCGATGAGTTGAAATAGAATCCACAATACAAAGACGAACCAAGTCGGCAGCCGGATCCATCGAAACCACCACCATCCATAACGCATCAAAAATCCGAGCTTCACGCGCGGAAAGCTAAGCGCATAAAACGTAATCACCCCCGCGATGCCGCCGCTCGCGCCGACACACGGGATTTGCGAATGCGGATCGGCAGCAATGTGCGCGAGATCGCCGATGAAGGCGGCGAAGGCGATGAGCGCAAGATAACGAAACGGGCGGAGAAAATTCTCGACGTCATCACCAAAGACAAAAAGGAAATACATATTGCCGACGAGATGCAGAATGCCGGCATGAAGAAAAAATGATGTCAGAAAGGTGACGCCGCTATCGCGCGTTGCTTGCGCTGGGATTAACCCCAAATGGGATACGATTTCATGGAGCCGTGTGAAACCGAATGCGCTTGCGCTGAAAATTAGGAGGCAAAGCATCCATGTGACCCACGGCGTTCGTTCCTGCGGTATCGCATCGAATTCAATCGGCATTCCCAAAAACGCCGCAATTTGCTTCCATTGTTCATCTGGCGAAGCACTGTCGAAATCGGTTCCACGCGCCTGCTCGGCGAGTTCCTGCACTTTGAGCATGGCAATGGCCTCGCGTGCAGCTTGCGGCATTTCGGCCGGCGTTGATGGCAGGGGCCGTGAAACGAGAGCTTCCACTTCGTGCATGTCGAACCAGACGAAGTGACACAATCGACATACGTCGACATTTACTCCGGCGTTTTCAGACAGCGCAACTTGGATCATGGCATGCGCGCAGGATGGACAACGACATCCGGTTTTTCCTTCGCCTTTGATTGCGTGGAGCCAAAGTGGATTGATCGACTCAGGCGTAAATGTGCGCCGTAGGAGCTCGAGGCCGACCGCACGCCCACCACAGGTGTCGCACGCCCAAAAAAGGCGATTCGGCATACGCACTTGTTTCAGCGGCAGATTGCACCGCGGACAGAAAAGTTCAGTTTCCATATGTCTGCGTCATTATCTTCGACGACGCGTGGAACCTGGATAACTGCGCGAATCCGAGATTCCAAGCCTGCTGAATAGCTGTGCACAACGGTGCAATATTGATATAGTGACCCGATGCACTGGCTTAGTCGCCATCGGTTCTGGATCTTGGCGTTGATCTGCGCTTTTTGCACCGGCCTGATTTTTTCCGGTCATTTTTTCCCAGGAACGCCGTTTCTCTCCGTGCCGTGGGGTGGCGAACAAAGCTTTGAGGATTTGCTCCGGCGGGAGGGCCGAAAAACTCCGACACGTGACGATTTCGTCTTTCTCGGGATCGATCAAAGCACGTTGCAATTACCACCTATGACGACGGAGGAAATCGCTGGTAGTCGCGCATTTCAGTTGATGACGGAGCGGCCATTCCCCTGGTCGCGTGAAGTGTGGGCGCTTTTGCTTGATCGGTTGTTCGGGGCCGGCGCGCGACTCGTCATGTTCGACGTGATTTTTAGCCCGCCCAACGATGGTGATCCGGCGTTTCATACCACGCTCGATCGCTATCGCGACAAAGTAGTACTCGGGGCCAATTTTGATATGCAAAACGCTGCGCAGGCTGTTACGCCAAACGACACGCTGATCCCGCCGCAGCAACTTCTGGATGATCGCGTGGGTTTCGTGAATTTCTGGCCCGATCCGATCGACGGAAAAATCCGTGCTGCGACTTATCGCGTGACGGATCGTCAACTCGCGGGATTGCCGCCGCATCCGAGCCAAGAAATCTTCGAATCTCTTTCCGCGCGCGCACTAACGAAAATCGGCCACGCGGATGATATTCCGCGGGATTTTCGCGGGCATATGATTCGTTTTAGCGCGCTCGACGCGTTCGAGCCGCGCCCGCTCTACGAAGTTTTCGATCCGAAATTTTGGCATGCCAATTATGCCGATGGCTCATTTTTCAAGAACAAGATCGTGATGGTCGGATCGTCCGCTCAGGTGACGCACGATGTTTTCGATACGCCAATGAGTCCAGAGACATCGGGGCCGGCGCTTCATTTGCAGGCAATGGCTGCGGCCCTTGGCCACGAATTTTTGCAGCCCACGCCGCCGAAGACCGGCCTGGCGCTTGTTGTCGGTGCAGGGCTGGCCGCTTGGTGCCTCATCGTTTTTCTGCGCAGGCCGTTGCTTTGTCTTGGCGGCCTTGTTGTGATCGCCGGCGCATATCTTGGTGCGGCGCGATTCTTTTATGACAAATCGGGTCTGTTGCTTCTCACAGTTCCGGTCCTCTCCGCTCTATTATTAAGCGGATTGTTTTCACTCGGCTTCGAATACGCCCTCGAGCGCCTCGAGAAATTGCGCACGCGGCGTACGCTCGAACGTTATGTCTCGAAGAATTTGGTAAAGGAAATTCTCGAAAACCCAGACAGCTATTACAGCACACTCCGCGGTGTGCGCGTGCCGGTGACGATGCTGTTCTCAGATCTAGTTGGTTTTACCACGTTGTCCGAAAAAGCCGATCCTGAAGCGTTGGTCGCACAACTCAATGAGTATCTCACCCGTATGACTTCGGTTGTCTTCAGCAATGGCGGCACGCTCGATAAATTCATCGGCGATGCAATTATGGCCGTATGGGGGAACGTGCGTAGCTTTGGCGTGGCGCAGGACGCCAAAAATTGTGCACGCGCGGCGCTGGCGATGCGGTGGGAGTTGCGGCAACTCAATGAGAAATGGCGCGATGAAGGGCGAATGGGATTGGGCATGGGAATCGGGATCAATCAAGGCGAAGTAATTGTCGGCAATATCGGGTCGCAAGAGCGTATGGATCCGACTGTCATTGGCGACTCTGTCAATCTAGCGTCGCGACTCGAAGGTCTTACCCGAATTTACGGTGTCGACATTTTGGTCGGCGCAACGGCGGCCGAGTTGGTGCGCGACGAGTTTCATCTGCGCTCGGTCGCCCGCGTGCAGGTGAAAGGCAAAACCAAACCGGTGGATGCCTTTACCTTCATTGGGGCGCGTAATGAAGATGTCGATCCACAACTCCTCAAGTGGATCGAGGTCTACGAAGAGGCACTCGAGAAGTTTCGCGCACGTGATTTTACGCAGGCAAAAATCTTGTTCTCGCGTTTTCTCGAGTTCTATCCAGACGATCTATTGGGACAGATGTATCTGACGCGCTCGCTCGAATACGAACGGCAGCCGCCAGACGAAGCATGGGACGCAGTCGAGGTGCTTACGAAAAAGTGAGTGACGGAGGAAAATTCATCGGGGGAATTAGGAAATCCGAAAAAGAAATGCCAAATTGGAATCTTCTCCCCGTTCCTGCTTCCCGGATTCAGTTTGTGGGGTGAATCGGTTTCTTTCATTAGCCAAAGCAGTTTGCTGCGAGTAAAGCAATTCGCGTGAGGCAAAGTCCTCGGCATTTTCACTTTCTCGGTATCTGTGGGACGGCCATGGGTTCGGTGGCGGCGGCGCTGTGCGAGCGCGGCTTCAAAGTCACCGGCTCTGACGAAAATGTTTATCCGCCGATATCGATCTTCCTACGAAAGAAGGGTATTGCGCTCAAGGAAGGTTATCGCGCCGAAAATATTCCGGCAGATGCCGACGTGGTTGTGATTGGAAACGCGATCAAGCGCGGCAATCCCGAAGTGGAGGCGGTGCTCAGCCGAAAGCTACTTTACCTTTCTTTGCCTGAAGTTTTGAAAAACTATTTCTTGCGCGGCCGCCATAATCTCGTCGTCACTGGTACGCACGGCAAAACAACGACAACTGCATTGCTGGCCTGGATCATGGAAAAGGCCGGCCGCAAACCCGGTTATCTCATCGGCGGGCTTCCAACAAATTTCGGACAAGGCGCACGACTCAATGATTCGAAATATTTTGTGATTGAAGGCGACGAGTACGACACCGCTTTCTTCGATAAGCGCTCGAAGTTTATTCATTACCTGCCGGAATTGGTGATCGTAAACAATATCGAGTTTGATCATGCCGACATCTTCAACAATCTCGATGAAATCAAGCTTAGCTTTCGGCGTTTGCTCAATATCGTTCCTCAAAATGGCATGGTGGTGCTGTACGGCGACGACGCGAATTGCGTGGATGTCGCGAAAGATTGTCTCTCGCAGATGATCGAGGTCGGCTTCTCGAAGAATTGTGCGCAGCGGATTCGCGACGTGGCTTACTCATCCAGTGGTTCGAGGTTCAAACTTGGCGAGGAAATTTTCGAAATTCCGCTCATCGGCGAATTTAATGTGCGCAACGCGGCGATGGCGGCGACGGCAGCGCGATTTTACGATGTCTCGAAAACAAAGATTGACAATGCATTCAAGAGTTTTTCTGGCATTGCGCGGCGGCAGGAAGTGCGCGGCGAAGCGCGTGGCGTGAAAGTGATCGACGATTTCGGCCATCACCCTACTGCAATCGCGCATACGTTGCAGGCGCTTCGTCATCGTTATCCCGGCCACCGCATTTGGGCAGTTTTCGAGCCACGCTCCAACACGACACGGCGCGCGGTTTTTCAACAGCGACTTTCCGAAGCATTGAAAGCGGCGGACGGCGTTTTTATTTCCCAAGTCGCCAAGCTGGAGCAAATCCCGGAGAACGAGAGGTTAAATCCCGAGGCAGTTGTAAATGCGATTGCGGAAAGTGGCCGCCCGGCGTTTTACGAGGAGAACGCCGATGCCATTGTCAATCGAATCGTGCCACTGCTCAGAGCGCAAGACGTCGTCGCTGTTTTCAGCAACGGCGGATTCGATCGAATTCATGAAAAGCTTTTGGACAAGCTAAAAGACTAAAAGTTACAAAGCTCACAAATCAAACGCTTTGAAGCGTGGTGTAACCCATTTCAACGGTCGGGCGCGGCGGCCGAAGTGTGATCGTGCACAATACGCCAGCCGTCGGCGCTTTTGCGAAAGATTAAGGTGAAGCGACCATGCGGCCGGTCTTGGGCACGTTTTAATTTCCAGCGACCCAGAACGACTGCTGCATTGGAGTTAACCGGCGTAATCTCCAGATCAGAAAAAGTGAGGAGGCCCATTTTCGCGCGATCGGAGTATTTCTTCTTGTAACGTGCGCGGACCGTTTCCCAGCCTCGTCTTACGGCATCTTCTGAGACAAAGATTGTCGATCTCGAGCGCGCGTATCCGTTCATGAATCCGTCAATGTCGCCGCGGTTCCAAGCCTCTTGTTGCGCGCTTAGGATCGAGCGAATCTGGGCAACGATCCTCACGCGGTCCTGTTCTTTCCCGAGTGGTGCCGCTGAAATTGAGGAAATAGTTGTCCATGCAAAAACTACCGCCGCCGAGGTAAAAAGCGCGAGCGCGACTGGGCGGATAAAGTCGGCGCAGCGCGATATTGGAACGCAAAGACGGCGAATCATTTGCAAGAATGACATTTTTTTATAAGCTATGCTTCGCCGCGTCCAGTTCGAGTAACAAGATTTGGTTTGGGCCGGGCGAAGCAGGTTGACCCACCCTTCTCAATTTATTAGCATCGTCGCTCATCATAAATAACATCGTGCATCGACCTTTCTGCAGCGCCGCGCTCGGACTTGCGGCTGCCACGGCTATTTCAGCGCAGGTTGCTCCTGTCCGGCCCGAGCCATTGCCCGCCGTTGCAATCGCGACTCCGGCAAAAGCAGATCCGACCGCCGCTTCCGGCGCGCCGGGGACGGTTCGACTCCAGTTTCCAAACAGCGACGTTGTCGATGTGCTGCACCTCTACGAGCAACTCACCGGCAAGAAGCTGGTGATGGACAATTTTGTCCAGGGCAAGGTTAATATTTTCATCAGCAAAGACGTTTCTCGCGAGGAGGCGATCAAGATTATCGAGACGAGCCTCGCCTTGAACGGAATCTCCATGGTTCCCGCAGATCGCGACATCGTCGAAGTCGTTGGCGCCGGTCAAAATCCCCGAAAAGCGGCGGTACCGATTCTTTCTGATTTGGCTGACATTCCGGCTGGGAACCCGGTTATCAGCTTTTTATTCAAGCTTCAGTACGCGGATCCGCAAGAGCTTCAGCAAGTGTTGATGGCATATTTCCAGGGAAGTTCAGGCTCGATAAATATTCTGGCCTTACCGAAATCATCGAGTCTTTTGGTGACGCAGAACGCAGACATCATTCGCCAGCTCGGCAGCGTCATTGCCCAAGTTGACGTGGCGCCAGCAGAAGTGGTGAGCGAGTTCATCAAGCTCGAACGGGCTGACGCGACCAAAGTCTGCGACATGCTCAAAGATATTTTCGAGAAGGGCACTCAACCCTCGACCCAACCAGGAATTCGCTCCGTACGAGTGCCTCCCACTGTGCCACAACCGGTGCCGGTTGAAAATGAGATTGGCGGAGGAACCGGCTTATCGGAAGAAGCTGTCGTAGTGGGCAAAATTAAACTCGCGGCTGATGCCCGCACCAATCGCATCCATGTCGTGACGCGGCCGATCAACATGCCGTTCATCCGTAAATTAATCCGTGAGTTTGATGCCAATGTTGAGTTTGGAAAACCGGTCACGCGCCCATTGAGATACATTTCGGCCGGCGATGTTCTTCCGGTTCTGGTTCAGGCGTTGACGGAGCCAGGCGCGACGGCCCAGCCCGGCGCGGAAGGCGGAGGCGCAAATCCGTCGCCGCAGCCGCAAGCCCAGCCACTGCGGGCGACGTCGGCAACGGTCGCTAATCCTTATTCAGGCGGCATCTCGAGCACTTCGACTACTTCCACCTCGACGGGAAGTACGCTGAATATTTCCGAGGAGCTCGCCACGCAACCGGTGGATACCGTGCCGAAAGCCGTCACGGTCGGCAACTCCAAGCTCATCGCTGATCAGCGCGCGAATACAATCATTGTACTTGGCAATCGTGAGGTCGTCGTGAAGGTGGAAAAGATTCTCGATGAAATGGACGTGAAGGCGCCGCAAGTCGCCCTTAGCACCGTCATTGGCCAGTTGACACTCAACAATGACGAGGAGTTCGGCGTCGATTATTTCGCAAAATACAGAAACAAACTCGTTGGGATCTCACGCAATACCAGCGTGCCGATTCCACTGCCGAGCGCCGCGCCCTCCGCATCACCTAGCACCGGTGGAATTGTCGATCCGGCCAATCTGATCAATTTCAGCAACATCCTTCAGACCGTAGCCAATGGAGCCAGTGGTACGAATATTTATGTCGCAGCGGGAAACTACCTCGCCACGATTGTCCATCTGCTTGAGTCCACCGGTCGGTTCAAAACGATTTCTCGGCCGACGGTTTTCACGAGTAACA
>QHMQ01000218.1 GCA_003217835.1 Verrucomicrobiota bacterium | reverse complement strand
GTTCGATCGCCATTGTAGCGCTGCGGTAACAGTGCGTTCTTGATCGCGCTGCCAAGTGAAAGTCCTTTTATGCGCTGCGCGGCCCAGTCTGCGGAAATCTCTCTGCAGCTCATGCCCCAAACCTTTTCGGTGTAGCTCTTGAAGAAAGTGTTGAAGAGCCTTCTGCCGAACTGGTTGCTCACCCACTCTTCAAAGTTACGAGGATCGCGGATTGGGAAGACGCGAGCTTTCAACCAGGAGAGCACGCAAAGAACAGATTTGAAGATGCCGAGCTTTAGCAATGCTTCAAACGGCTTTAACGGATAGGAAAAAAACTTACCGCCATAAAAAATACGCGATGAACGCGGCCGCACGAGCATGTCGTTAGGCAAAATCTCGGTCCACAAATCTTCTACCGCTTTGGATTTGGAAAAGAAACGATGCCCGCCAATATCGAAGTGAAAACCCTTGTAGGTGGCGGTGCGCGAAATACCACCGACGTACACCGGATCGGCTTCCAGAATAGTAACCTTGATGCCCTCCTTGGACAAAAGGTAACCGGCTGTCAATCCCGCTGGCCCAGCACCGATGATGGCGACCTTTGTTTTCATGCTACGCGACCCAATTTCCCCGGGTAAAATTCCAGAAGCAGCGCTGACTAACACTGCTGCCGCCATCCCGAACGCTCGCAGAAAGATCGGCGACTTGTGAAGTTGACCTAGAAAATTCACAACCGCCAGCACGATTAGGGCGTGGACGCAAAATTCATAGCGGAGCATGCTTTCCATCCCCACGCAGGCCACGCCGCTAACTGAAATGCAATAGATCACGGCAGCGCAGAAATAGATGCCGGCTCGTGTCGGCCAGCCAGCCAGCCGACGAATTGCTGGGAGCAGTTCGCATAGCGCGATTATGCCAAACAGCAGTGCGCCCAAAGTCATCGACATCTGGCTCGCCTCGGTTGGATTATTCAAAGCCGGAACGAGCCAGCGATAACTCGACGGCTTAAACACTGCTAAGTAATCGGGGACGATCCCCCAGCCGGCTGCTTGCGTGAGCATATAAATGTCCCAGTGACCCCAGCGCAGTTGGCAGCAAACGAAAAACGTGAGCGCGCCCAAGGTTGCCGCAAAGGTTAAACCAATCGCCGACGCGTGGTCGTGAAACCATGCCCGCGGCCCAGGCCAGCCGCGCCATCCCTTCGCGAACACCGAGCGTACCACCGGAAACGCTGCACACAAGAGTCCGACAATCCGCGTGGCGGACATCACGATGCCGTGCAACACAGCCAGCGCCTTCGCGGCGCGACCCTCGGCGCTGCTCCAATAAATGAAACCAAGCAGCGCCATGAGAAAAAGCGACTCCGAATAGCCCGCGATCAGAAAGAAGGCGGCCGGATGGGCAATAATCGACAACGCGCCAAAGAATTGGAGCGCAGGGGAAAGATCCCAGCGGCTGCACAAGAGAAAGAAATAGCTCCAGAAGCCCCAGGCGGCCATCTGGGCGGTGATCAGCAGCGCGCTATCTGTATCGAAGTGGAGTCCGTAACGAAGCACAGCAGCAATCGCGGGATAGGCGGGAAAGAAAGCAACGTTGGAAACTTCCATCACTTTATGATTGATGGGAGGCACGATCGTCTGATAGCCGCGGTCAACGATGTTCATGAACCAATAGCTATCGTGTTGGATAAGACTGGAATACCGGTAGGAAAGCGGACCATCTGGCGCTAGAAGGCCGACCGCCATCGCGATCTGCATTAAAGTCACGAGCAAAGCCGCAAGCAATGGCTTGAATGCGGGCGACAAGCGAGTCATGACGTTACACGTGGGAAGGGCCGAGGAGATAGGAAAGCTCTGAAGATTGCAAGAACTTGTCGATCTCTCGGCGAAGGCAATCTCAAATCGCATTTTTTCCGGCTCGTGTGCGCTAGTTTCGGTAGCAGGGTTTGACGATCCCGCGCTCCGTTTATTCGCGGCATCTTATGGTATCCTCGGCCGCTTGAATTGCAGCGTCGATTGATCCATTCGAGCGTGCATCAGGCCGCCACAGAGCCTGCCGTGAGCACCACTCGAAGAGGTTGAGAGCGACGACTACGCCGCTACTTGGTCGTCTGCGCCGACAAGTTCTTTATAAAGCGCTTCGTAACTTTGCGCCGCGGCACCCCATGAAAAGCTGCGCGCCATCGCCCGTTTCATCAACGTGGTCCACACATTCCGATCACGGAAGATTTCCCCCGCGCGCTTGATCGCATCCCAGAAGGCTTCAGTCGAATATTCATAACAAAGGAAACCATAACCGCTATCCGCGGCCGGATCGTAATCCTGAATGATCTCCTGAATGCCGCCGGTTGCCCGCGCAACCGGGAGCGCGCCATATTTCAGGCTATACATCGCGCTCAAGGCCGCCGGTTCGAAACGCGACGGGATGAGAGTGATATCGACCCCCGCTTCAATCAGATGGGCTAACTTCTCATCATAATTCCTCATATACGCGAACTTGGTCCGGAATTTTCGCGAAGCGACAGCGAGAGCAGTTTCATAGGCCGGATCGCCTTCGCCGAGAATGATTAGGCGGACATCATCCCAAAGAAGTCGGTCAAGAAGCGGCATCAGAATCTCGAAACCTTTTTCTTCAACCAAGCGCGTGACCATCCCGAAGACTGGTCCGCGCGGCTTAGGTGTTAGCTTCATTTGCGCTAGCAAGGCGGCACGACAAATCTCCTTTCCCCGAAGCGTGCGCGCGTCGTAGGATTCCAGCGTGTGTAATCCGCGCCGTGTAAAATCGCTGTAAGACGCTGCGCATTTTCCCGAAGCACCTGGTCAAGACCGTAGCCGCCGGCTGGCATCAGGATTTCCCGCCTGTAATGTTCGCTTACCGTTGTAATCTTGTCCGCGTAGAGAATTCCGCCTTTCAAAAAATTCAGGCGTCCGAAGAACTCGATGCCATGGAGAGTGAAGAACCGCTCAGGCAAATTCGTGAGGCTGAAATCCAGGCCCCAAAAACTGCCTTGCTCGGCAAGGCGATGGATTGTTAGCACAGTTGCGAATGGCAGATGGTGCGCGCGCACAAAGACTGGCACCAGCGCTGCCGCCCAATCGTGGACGTGCAGAATTTGCAGCGAGGGCGTCAATCGCCGCGCGAGTTCCAATGCGGCTTTGCAAAAAAAAATGAAGCGCGCCGCGTTGTCTTCGTACGGCTTGCCCTGCTCTCCGTAAATTCCCGGGCGATCAAAAAACTTGTCGCAGCGGATCAGAAACAATTGCACGCCGCTTGCGCTCCGCCCCTCGAGATACTCGGCTATATAAGTTTTCTTACCCACGCGCACATCGACGGTCACTCCGGTGTGCTTTGCCTTGAATGCCGGGTTCTCTCGAATTTCACGATAGAACGGTAGCGCCACACTGATATCGTGGCCTCGGGCACGCAGCTCGTGCGGCAACGCATTCATCACATCAATCAGTGCACCCGTCCGCTGCAAAGGTGGCGCTTCCGCGCTAATCATCAGGATTCTCATAGTTTTGACGTCGCGCAGGCGCTCTATCGTTCTTCGCCTAACGAGTATTCGCGTTGCACCCATTTGAGCGCCTCCTCGCGTGTGCGCAGCGTTCCCTCGAGCTGTCGGGTTTCGACTGCT
>QHMQ01000120.1:23785-26146 GCA_003217835.1 Verrucomicrobiota bacterium | reverse complement strand
TTTCACAAAACTTTCATCGCGGTTGATGAAAAGGGAACGGAAGCAGCCGCAGCGACCGCGACCGTGATGATGAGGGCGACGGCGATAGCTGGCCCAAAACCAAAACCGATCGAAGTGAAAGTCGATCACCCATTTGTTTATGCCATTCAACATGTGCCGAGTGGCGTCTGTCTTTTCCTGGGCCGCGTAACCGACCCGCGCTAAATGGACATCGCGACTCTCGCAAATCTAATCAACGCAATCGCGTTGACGGCGGGCGTTATTTTCGCGGCCGCGCAAATTAGCTATTACCGCCAACGGAGACGAAGAGAAGCCATGCTCGAACTGGTGAGGTCATTCCAAAGCCCGGCTTTTACTAGCGCGCTTCGCCGTGTGCTGTCGTTGCCGGATGGGGCAGACGCACAGAAAATACGCGAAGTGCTCGGACCCGACGGTGAAGACGCGGTGTATCTGGTTTCGCTCACTTGGGAAAGCCTCGGTGTGTTGGTGTTTCGTCGCGAGGTGACGCTTGATCTGGTCGATGATTTTTTTAGCGGTCCTATCCTTCTTTCTTGGCAGAAACTTAAGGTTTATTCGGAGGAATGGCGTCACACGCTAAACCGAGAGACAGGCAACGAGTGGTTTCATTGGTTGGCTGAAAGAATGATGGAGCGCGAGAAACTCTCGCCGCCGGTGCCGGCTTACATTGCACACCGCACATGGCGCGAACCTCGCCGGCGTTTAGCTAGGGATCGATCAATCGCGTCCGATTCGCGTTAGATTAAAGCATCTCTGTCGTTCGTGTAACTCAGCGTGCCGTCGACCATACGCGCCGCAGATGTGTACGGATGCGGTTCGCTCTTATTTGCATCAACAATATGCGTCACCTCGATGCCCTGCGCTTTCAGATAATCTGAAATCAACGCCCGATGGCAGCGCCACCAGACCGCTTCTGCGCACATGATCGCCGTCCGGCCGGCTTCGTTCGCAAGGTCGAGGAGACGTCTGACGCCTTTGTGAAATTCTTCCGTCTCCATGTAGTCGGCGTAACCGCGAAAGGAAGCATTTCGCCACGCCGTATTGCGCGAATCGGGTCTGGGTTTTCGTCGCCCACCAAGGTCCGGAAGTTGTTCATAGCCTATGCCGCGCTCGCGTAACGATTGCGCGAGCGCCTCCTTATTGAACTGCGGATAGCGTTTCGAACCCGGCAAACCGCGGACATCGGCAACCAACTTGATTCCATTTTCCTCAAGCAACGAAGTGAACCGTTCGATCTTGCGCGTGGAATGGCCAATCGTCCACATTTGGCGAGTTGAGCGTATATCCTCTTTCAAAACAGTGAGAGATGTCTCGACTTCACTCGACATGACAAAAGATCGGTTTAATTGTTTTTGATCGCGATTGATCACTGATACGTTCGTCAGAAAATTGGAGGTGCGAAAATGAACAAAATATTCTTATCAGCAATTGTCGGACTTATTACATTGGCATTGGTGCAAGCAGCTGAGACGCAAAAGCAACCTGCCGCCGGAACGCCGGCGCCGGATTTCAGTCTGACGACCGGTGATGGTAGCCAGATCAGTCTCAAAGATTATCGCGGCAAATGGGTGGTGCTCTATTTTTATCCGAAAGATTTCACCAGCGGTTGCACGATGGAAGCAAGGAATTTCCAGCGCGACCTTGCGAAGTACGAGCAGGCGGGCGCGGTCGTCCTCGGCGTGAGTGTGGACACGGCGCAATCGCATAAGGATTTTTGCACAAAAGAAGGACTCAATTTCAAATTGCTGGCCGATCCCGATGCGAAAGTCTCGACCGAATATGGATCGGTCATGGATTACAAAGGAACAACGCTCGCGGCGCGCAATACCTTCATCGTTAATCCGAAGGGCGAGATCGCCAAGGTTTATACCGGCGTGAAACCAGCCGACCACAGCGAGCAAGTGCTTAAAGATTTAGCCGAGTTAAAGAAAAGTTAATTAAACTGGAGGTCACAATGGCAGGCCAAAGAAAATCGATCGATTGCAGGAATTATCCGAGTGAAAAGAACTGCTCGCTGAAAATCTCCGGAACGGAAGAAGAAGTGCTCGATGCCGCGGTGCAGCATGCCGTTTCAGCCCACGGGCATAAGAATGCGCCGGAGTTGCGCGAGCAAATCAAGTCAATGCTCAAAGACGAGAGCGATTGAGTTTACGTCAGCTGCTTTTGCAAGAAATGAGTGGAACGCCAGGAGCCTTGGCGACGGGTCTTTTTGTTCGCGCCTTTCTCCTTGGTGAATAAGTCCCTTCCGTTCGCCGGAGAATGGTAAGTCCATGCGCAAGACGCGGATCGCGCTCGCGATTGTTACTGCATATTTTATTTTGATCTTTTTCGCGCACCTGCCCG
>QHMQ01000120.1:0-23603 GCA_003217835.1 Verrucomicrobiota bacterium | reverse complement strand
CCGGGCCGTCGAGGTCTGGGGCATGAATTATCCTGGATTTGGCGAGAGCACTGGGCCGGCGCGACTTGCTCGAATTGGACCGGCAGCGGTCACTGCGTTTGATGAACTGAAACGCCAAACCACAGGACAGCCAATTGTGCTTTTCGGCGCGAGTCTCGGCACCGCCGCCGCACTGCATGTGGCGGCGCATCGACCCGTCGCCGGACTGATCCTTCAAAATCCTCCGCCTTTGCGGCAAATGATCCTGCGCCAATTCGGCTGGTGGAATCTCTGGCTGCTGGCAGGTCCTCTTTCCCTGCAAATCCCGCGAAATCTCGACAGCATTGCAAACAGCAAAGCGGTTCACGCGCCCGCTATCTTCTTGCTCGCGGAAAAAGATGAAGTGGTCGCACCTCGCTATCACCGCCTCGTGGTTGACGCTTACGCCGGCGAAAAGCGCGTGATCTCACTGCCTGGCGCTTATCATAACACGCCAATAGAAGGCGCGGGATTGGTCGATTTTCATAACGCGCTCGATTGGTTACTGCCGAAGGCGAAGAATTGAGAGCCTGCGAATTCGCAGACCGGGGTCGGCGACCCCGGCTACAGTGACTTGTCGAGTTCCTCGATTACTTTCTCCATGCCGCTGACGACAAGCGCGAAGCGGTCGTAATCGAGTTTGTCGGGAGTGTCGGTGGAAGCGTGATAATGTGGATAGCGAAAAGGCGCGGTATCCGTAATCATGATGCCAGGATAACCGTGTTGCCAAAATGACCATTGATCCGACCACGCGATGCCGGGAATGAACGACGGGAGAGCCGCACCTTCGGAGGGAAGTTTTCCCTGTTCACGAAAAAGCGCGATTGCGCGCCGCAGCAAGGCGCGTGAATGCAAGTTGGCTACAAATCCAATGAAGTTCCCCGTCCGCGGGTAAAATGCGCCAATTGCTGGAATCGGATAAGTTTGCGATCGCGGGGCGTCCGAAAAATACCCGATCGTTTCAAGACTGATCATTGCGGAAATTTGATCGCCACGAGCTTTGCAGCGTCCGGCGTAAACAAAACTGCCCATCTGCGTAGTTTGGAAATAGGGCGGCTCTTCGTTCACAAACGCGACGAAGCGTAATGTGTATTCTGCGTGCTTGCCGGCAAAACGGCGCGCCAGTGCGAGCAGCGCAGCGACTCCACTGCCGTTATCATTTGCACCCGGCGCACCAAAAACAGAATCGTAATGCGCGCCGATGAGAACAATCTGCGGAGAAGCACCGCGAATTTCGACCTCGATGTTGTCGCACGACAAGCCGTTCACTTGGTAAGTATCCCGCCGCGGTTGCAATCCGGCTCGGAGAAACGAACTCTCGATAAAATCGGTGGCCGCTTTCAGCTGCGGGTATCTCGGAACATTTCTCTCGCCAATCTCGGCGCCAAGCGTTCGCACATCGGCGATCAACTCATCGCGTAAGTTGATTTCGGCCGCCGATAGTCCCGCCGCGTTCGCAATGTTTTTCCCGGGCATTTTGAGGAAGACCCACCATGCCGCACTGCCAGCCGCGGTAAGAGAAATAATAAACACCAACATGCGACGCCACGAACCGATCAACTTCACTTTAGTGGCGCTTTGCGTTTTTTCATTCGCCGCATTTGCATTTCCGCTTTGGTCTCCCGTTCCGCGAAGAGTCGTGCTTCGATGTTGGAACGTTTGCCTGACCAGGCCGCGATGCCGCGGGGTTTCGCGACAAAATAAATGGCTCGAGGTGACGGACGTTCATGACCGAAAGAGTCGATCAATTCCCAAATTTTTAACGATTAACAATCGACGGGCAAAGCGCGTATCATCCTGACCAAACCCGGATTACGCGGCCAAGCCCAACAAACAAATGGAACCTCTGATCCTCCTTCTCATCGCTTTTCTTATCTTAATCGTAGTGCTGCCGTTCGTCGCGATTGTCAAAGCGAACGCAGCAAAACGCACCGTTGACGACTTGCTGGCGCGACTCTCATCCGTTGAAAACGAATTTCGCACTTTGGGGCAACAAGAGGTTTTCGCCACAAAGCCGGAGTGGCCAGCGCCCGTGACACCGCCAACAGTTGTCGCCGTTCCGCCACCGCCGTCGGTCATCGCACCCGCTTCGGTGCGCGAAGCGCCGAAAGAATCACAACCGCCGCCAATTCCCCAGGAACTTCTCGAAGCAGAAGCCCCGCGAGCCGCGATTCCAGCCAGACCGCCGATCGATTGGGAACAATTCATGGGCGCAAAGCTTTTCGCATGGATCGGCGGTCTGGCGCTTTTCCTCGGACACAACCTCATTCCACCGGAACTGCGCGTTGCGATCGGCTTCGTTGTCGGCGTGAGCCTTCTCGTTGGCGGCGTGCTCCTCAAACGCAAGGAAAACGCGGTCACTGCGCAAACGCTTTGCGCCACCGGGGTGCTTGTGCTCTACACCGTAACGTTTGCCTGCCGCTCCTACTATCATTTCGCGTTCTTCGGTCTTATCCCAACGTTTTTGCTGATGACGTTGATCACCGCGGTCGCGTTTCTGCTGGCGGAGCGGCTGAATGCGATCGTGGTCGCCATTCTCGGCCTTGCCGGGGGCTTTCTCACGCCGGTTTTGCTTTCGACCGGCCAGGATCGTCCGCTCGGCCTATTCGTTTACATCGCGCTGCTCGATATCGGTTTGCTTGCGGCCTCGCAACGGCAACGGTGGAATGCGCTACCGATTCTGGGCGCCGCTGGAACTGCTTTGACGCAGATCGGCTGGATCGGAACGTTCTTCGTTTCCGAAAAATATTTCGACGGCAACAAAGTGCTTGTTGTCATGGCGGTGTTCGCGGGATTTCAAACCTTGTTTCTCGGGGCGCTGGCTTGGGCGAAGCGCACTGAGAAAATGAACCGCGAGCTTACCGGTTCTGCGCTTGGGCTCGCCGCAGTCGCCATGCTCTCAGCGTTTTACTTGCTGTCGTTCCAAACACTCGGGCAGCGACCAGCGCTGTTGTTCAGCTACATCTTTCTTGTCGATCTTGGCCTGCTCGCGCTCACTCTGCTCGACGCCAAACTTGTTGTCGTCGAAGCGCTCGCAGGACTTGCGGCGTTCATCTTTCTTGGCGCATGGACCAGCAACTATCTTACCGGCGAGAATCTTTATACCGCGTTGGCGTTCTATTTCGTCTTCGCGCTCTTTCATGCCGCGACGCCGCTCGCGCTGCAACGTCTGCGCAAGACAACACTGCCGTGGTGGTGCCACGCATTCCCGGCGCTCGCGCTCGCACTGGTGTTAATGCCGATCTTCAAGCTGACTGAGCTTTCGATTCTCGTCTGGCCGTTCGTATTAATTGTCGATATTCTCGCCCTTGTTCTCGCCGTGATGACGGCGACGCTGCTGCCGATTCTCGCGGTGCTCCTGCTCACGCTGCTTGCAATGGGCGCGTGGTTGTTCCGCATTCCGAGCGAACTCACCGGTTTGCCGACAGCGCTGTTTTTGCTCGGCGGTTTTGCGATTTTCTTTCTGGTGGGAGCGGCATGGCCTTGCCGTCGATTACTGGCTGCGCCGGGCGCGGCCAGCGCGCGCCCCCCGAGTCTTTTCGGCAACATCGCCGATCCGGCAAATCTCTCTGTTCAACTTCCTGCTTTGTCGGCCACGCTACCGTTTTTTCTTCTCATTATGGTCACTTTGAGGCTTCCGCTCGGGAATCCCTCGGCGGTGTTTGGTCTCGCGCTGTTGCTAATCGTGCTGCTTCTCGGGATGACAAAAGTTTTCTCGCTCGATGTGTTGCCTGCGGTGGGGCTGGTCTCGGTTCTGGCGCTGGAACACGCGTGGCATTTTCAACATTTCGATCCGGCGCGCGCTACGCTGCCGCTGATTTGGTACCTAGTATTTTACGCCGTGTTCAGCGTGTTTCCGTTTATTTTTCATCGGAGCTTCGCGGGAAAAACAACGCCGTGGGCGACGGCGGCGCTCGCTGGACCGTTGCAGTTTTATCTGGTCTATCAGCTCATTCGCGCCGCGCATCCGAACGGCGTCACCGGTCTGGTGCCCGCGGCATTTGTGCTGCCGTCGCTCGCCGGTCTTTTCATGCTGCTTAAGCGCACACCGCTCGACAGCCCGGCGCGCAATGGGCAACTCGCGCTCTTCGGCGGCGCCGCATTATTTTTCATTACGCTGATTTTTCCGATCCAATTCGACCGCCAATGGATCACTGTGGGCTGGGCGCTGGAAGGCGCGGCGCTTTGCTGGCTCTTTCATCGCGTGCCGCATCCGGGATTGCGTGTCACCGGCGTCGGCTTGCTCGTTGTGGTATTCGTGCGCCTCGCGCTCAATCCGGCCGTGCTCAGCTATCATCCGCGGACAGCGGCCCCGATTTTCAACTGGTATCTCTATACCTATGGCATCGCCACTGTTTGTCTTTTCGCCGGCGCGCGATTACTCGCACCGCCACGCCACCTCGTGCTCGGTCGCAATTCCCTGCCGTTGCTTTACACACTGGGCACGGTGCTCGCTTTCCTGCTGGTGAACATCGAGATCGCCGATTACTTCAGTATGCCCGGCACAGCCGCGCTGACCTTTCAATTCTCCGGAAATTTCGCGCGCGACATGAGTTACAGCATTGCGTGGGGCTTGTTTGCGTTGCTGCTGCTCATTGTCGGCATTCGGAAGAAAAGCGCGCCGGTGCGATACGCGAGTCTCGGTTTGCTCGGCGTCACCGTGCTAAAACTTTTCTTTCACGACCTTTCGCAGCTCGACCAACTTTACCGCATCGGCGCGTTCATCGTGGTGGCCGTAATCGCGATCCTCGCATCGTTTCTGTATCAGCGGTTCCTCGCGGCCGTGGAGAAAAACAATGGAGCCAAATCCACGATTCCACCGACATCGTAAACTCTGCGGCCTGGCCGCGTTAGTTATGCTGATCAGCCGATCTTCTTCCGAAATCGCAAAGCGCAGAGAACGAAGAGCAGGATCGACATCCCGATAAGAATTGCGAGGTGCGGCCAGTATTCGAAAAAATTCGCGCCGCGCAGAATGATCGCGCGCATAAGCGAGATGAAATAGGTGGTCGGGAAGAGCGCACCAAGCGCGTAAAAAATCCATGGCATGGTCTCCCGTGGGAAAATAAAGCCGGAAAAAAAAACGCTCGGCAATAGGAATACCATCGACATCTGTAGCGCTTGCATTTGGTTCTCGGCTTTGGTTCCGACGAGCAGCCCGAGACTAAGCAGTGCGAAGACATAAACGAGGGCCGAAAACAACATCGCTACAACATTTCCCGCGATTGGCACGTTGAAGACGAAGCGCATGATGACGAACAGCAAGACAGCCATGGCCATGCCGATGCACAGGTACGGAACGATTTTGCCGAGCATGAGCCCCGCACGGCTCAAGGGGCTGACGAGCAATTGCTCGAGGGTTCCGCGTTCGCGCTCGCGGACGAGGGCCATGGCCGTGGCAACGGTCGTGCCGATTTGCAAAACAACCCCGATCACGCCTGGGACGTAGAAGTTTGGGCTGCGCATCGCCGGGTTGTAAAGCATTTGCGGCCGGATTTCGATGGGGACCCCGTGCCGGCCGGTTTCGCGTAATAGCGATTCAACCGATTGGGTCAGCGCTATACCCAAGCCCGTGTTGAGCGCTTGCAGCGCCGTCGTCGAGTTCGAGCCATCCACCAGTAACTGCACCTGGGCCGGATTGCCGGCGCGCACGTCACGCGTGAACGTCGGCGGAATCTGCAGTCCGACATAGGCGCGACCTTTCCGAATTTCACTCGCTAGCTGGTCCACGCTCTGGACCTCGCCGACTACGCGAAATGTCTCCGTGTTCACGAATCGATCGATTAACTGGCGGCTCTCGACGGTGCGATCTTCGTTATAAACGACCATCGCCATATGCTTCACGTCGGTGTCGAGCGCGTAACCAAACGCGATCATCTCGATCAGGGGCGGAAAAAACATGAAGAAAAGCGTCATCGGGTCGCGCCAGACCACGATGAATTCTTTAAAGAGAATTGCGCCAAGTCCGCGAAAAAGATTGTGTTTCATCACGCGGCTTTTTGTTGTTCAGCGGCATGTTTCGCCGAGAGCTCGACAAACACGTCTTCGAGGGACGGCCCGATTTCGTGAATCTCGGCATGGCCGATGCCGGCGCTGCGCAGTTTTTCGTCGATCTGCGCGCGCTTGACACTTTCATCGACAAGCAAATGCATCGATTGACCAAACACCGTCGCGCTGCGCACACCACGAAGTTGATGCACCGCTTGGAGGGCCATCGTCACGTGATCGCAGGTCACATCAAGCCGACGCGTCCCCGGCGGATTCACATCGGGCATTTGCTTCAATTCGTCCGGCTCGCCGCACACGATAAGCTTGGACATGTAAATGTAGCCAACGTGATCACAGCGTTCCGCTTCGTCCATGTAATGCGTCGTCACAAAAAGCGTCATGCCTCCGCCTGCGAATTCGAAGAGCAAATCCCAAAGCTCGCGCCGCGCGACCGGGTCGATTCCGGCGGTTGGTTCGTCGAGAAAAAGCACCGTCGGCTTGTGCATGAGCGAGCACGCCATGGCCAAACGCTGACGCCAGCCACCGGAAAGGTGCGAGGCACGCCTGTCGATGAACGGCTGGAGATGCGTCGTCTCGATCATTTCGTCGCGACGTTGTTTCAATTCTTTGTCACGCAGACCGTAAAGTTTGCCGGAGAAAATAAGGTTCTCATTTACAGTCAGCTCATCGTAGAGCGAGAATTGCTGCGACATGTAGCCGATCATTTCCTTGATCGGCTCCATCTCTCGGACGATGTCGTGGCCGCCGATCTTGGCGGTTCCGTCGCTCGGCTCCAGAATTCCACACAGCATCCGAATGACCGTGGATTTGCCGGAGCCGTTCGGTCCGAGAAAGCCGAAGATCGACCCTTTCCCGACGGAAAAGGAAACGTGATCGACCGCAGTGAATGTGCCGAAGCGTTTCATCAACCCTTCACACTGAATCATTGCCTCACTCATTTTGTCGTCTTAAGCGACTTCGTCTTCGTTCGTGGTTGAGCTCGGCTCATTTTACGTTTGGAAAATAAACATCGGCCGCCATCCCAGCACGCAACCGATCATCGTCGCTAGGCAGGCGAACCTTCACGCCGAAAACCTGCCGAATTCGATCTGACACCGTCTGCACATTGCGCGGCGTGAATTCGGCCTGGCGGCTAACCTGTTCGACCGTTCCCTCAAAATCCTTACCGGGGAAAGAGTCAACACGAACGCGCACAGGATCGCCGACTTTTATTAGACCCAGCCATGGCTCCGGCACATACACGCGCACCCACAGATGATGCGTAAGAAGCAGCGTCGCGACTTCGCGATTGGCTGGCAACACGTCGCCTACCTTCACGCTAAGCACCTCTAGAACCGAATCGGCTGGCGCGGTGACTTGCATTTCGGCAAGCTGCGCATCGATATCGGCAAGCTGGGCACGCGCTTGCGTGACGCGCATCTTGGCTGCCTCGACATTTTTCGCCTGCGCCTTGGCTGCACTGTCCGCGCGTTGGGCGTCGCTAGGCGAGACCACCTTGCGTTGCAGTAAATCTTTTTGCCGCTTCGCGTCATCGCGCAAGAATTGAAGCTGCGCTTCTTGCGAGTCAGCGTCGCGGATCGCGGTATTAATCTGCGCTTCGGCAAGATCGCGTCGGGCATGCAGTTCGGAAGCATCCAGTTCCGCGATCGGCTGCCCTGCGCGCAGCATATCGCCTTCCCACGCGAAAATCTTTTCTACTCGTCCGCCACTGCGCGGGCCTACATGCACTTCGTCCACTTCGATTGTTCCGGAGACGGAGTTGCTTCGCTTCTGGCAGCCCGACAGAAAGATCGACAATGCGATCAGAGTGGTGGCACAAAGCCTGCCTCGAAAGAATTCGCGAGCCCCGGTTGTTTCGGGGTTGTCGATCTCGTTTAGCACGAAGAACATTACGGAACGGGATTTGGCCTTGTTGCGCAAGCGATTGAACCGCGACGCAAAGTAAATGAGTGTGACCAATGATGACACGACATTTTGATCATATTGATTTGCGAGTAAAGGACATGGAAGTGGCAAAAAGATTTTACGGGAAATTGTTGCCCGAGCTGGGATTTGTGCACGAGAGCCCGGGCGAAGATTTCCACACGTTTTATTCTGCGGGCGACAGGCCGTCGGAGTTTTTTGGTTATACGAAAGACCGAGATCATCAGCCGAATGGAACGCGCATTGCTTTTTGGGCGGACACACGCACCGAAGTCGATCGGATTGCGCGATTCGTCCGCGAAATCGGCGGCAAGAATTTGGAAGGACCGGAAGTCTGTATCGATTACAGTCCGGGCTACTACGCATTTTTCTTCGAAGATCCTGACGGCAACAAATTGGAAATTTGCTGCCGGGAAAGTCCGATCATTGCGGAATGAACGAACTTCGGCGAAGAGTTGGGTAATGAGTGATCCGGCGCACGTTCCTGCGATTGTGCAGGGGCCCCGTCGCGTTCGATACCTCAAACTGATCGCGCTCTTCAAGATCGGCAAAGGCGTCCTGCTCCTTTTGCTTGGTATTTCGCTGCTTTTCCTCAACGCGCGCACCCGCTGGATGGATTTGCTTTCGAATTGGGCCGCGGACGAAATCCTGATGGAGCACAGCAGGCCGGTTGCCTACTTGCTCCACAAACTGCAAGCCGTGCTCCAAGGCGGCGTGTTGCGAGCCACCGGTTTTTTGGCGCTGTTTTACACGGCCGTTCTATTCACCGAAGGAATCGGCGTCTATATGCAGCAGCGATGGGCGGAATTATTGATGATTTTTGCGACTGCGTCCCTGATTCCGCTCGAGGTGCGCCACATTTGGCATCATCCAAGCCTGGCTGCCGTGCTCATTCTGGCCGTCAATTGCTTTATCGTTTGGTTCCTTTATTTCGTTTTGCGACGCAAGCCGAATCCAGCGCCTGCACAAGTCGAGCGCGAGCTGGCAAAGATTAGCTAACACGCGCGGCACGGAGCGACGCCAAATTGCCGGAGCATGGGGTAGGTTTGTTCCATCGGCAGACCAACAACATTGGAGAAAGAGCCCACGATCTTTGCGATGATCTCCGCACCCCGCCCCTGCGCGGCGTAGGCGCCCGCTTTATCCAGCGGATGTACTTTCGCAAGGTACCGATCGATCTGCGCCTTGCTGAGGCGACGAAACCGAACACGCGAAATCTCATGAAAGGCTGCCAGTTGTCTGCCCGCGAAATGATGAATGAAAACGGCGGAGCAAACTTCGTGCGTTCGTCCGCTCAAGCGTCGTAGAATCTGTGCAGCCTCGGTCAAATCTGCCGGTTTACCGATGATTTCGTCCTCGAGAGCGATGAGTGTGTCGGCTGCGAGTATGATCTTGTCTGGATACGCTCGCGCGACCGGTACCCCTTTTCGGATCGCGTTCCACATCGTCAGCTCGCGCAATGTAAGATCGAGATCGAACTTTTCCGCGACGCGCGGAGCCACGGTTTCAAACTCGAAGCCGGCCTCGGAGAGCAATGCGGCCCGTCTCGGCGAGCAGGATGCCAGCACCAGTGAAGCGCTCACGCGCACAACAGTCAGAGGCTTGCGTTATGGATTCGGAGAAGTAGACGGAGCGGCATTCTTTTTATCAAAAATATCCGGCAGCTTCGTCTCCTTAAAGTCGTTCGGGGCGGTAAACTCGGCGTCGCTGATCGGATTCTGATTCGCGGAGATGATCGTAGTCGTTATCTCCGTGGCGCCACCCAGAGCCGCTCCACCCGGCTTAGCCGGCTGACTATGTTTAGTCGTAGTCATGCGTGTGCGGATGGGGAGTCCAGGGAAATCGCGAAGGTCGGGCGCGCCGGCATTGGCCGCGTCCCAGAATTCCGACTTGATGGATTGCAGTTGTGCCAGGATGGCGGCACCCTCGGGATAGTTGGACGCGATCCAGTAGGTGGCCTTGAAATCGGGTCCGTCATAAGTGTACTGCTCGGTTTCATAACCGTCTACCGTTTCCTTTTGGCCCGTCGGCGTCAGCTTGACTTTTCCCGCGCCTTCTTTTTTCGCGTCAAACTTGTTTATCATGTTTGTAACCGCCCTCGCCTTCTCCGCCGAGATGCGCACAACGGTTTTCTGATCGTTCATCAGATTGGTTATTTCTCCGGTCTTCCCATCAATAATCGTAGTGACCTGTGGCGAAGCTTCGATGCGCACTTTGTCACCTTTGAGCTTGATAGTCATATTCGTAGCCGAGCCGGCTCTTTCCACCTTTTGCAAGATCGTCAGGTCGGCTCGAGCACTAAGCAGGAAAGAAATGGTTAGGACCAGGGAATACGCGGCGGTTTTCATACGGCAACACATCTAGACGCCGGTCGCCGAAATGCAAGAGGCGCAATCCACTTGTGACTGAGCCGCTAAAATTGGCGCTGGGATGGAGCGGTGCGCCGGCTAGGAGGATTTCGGCTAATAGGCGAATGGTCTCTGGCCAGACTCGCGGAATGCCGCCGAGATGTCAATCCAGTTTAGTAATTGAGATCACCCGGGACCAGCTATTCGCGTGATCCGTGGCTCGATTGTGCTGGCTTTTGTGGCTTCAGCAGGTTGATGGCGTCGCGCAATTCGGCGGCACGCTCGTAAAGTTCACTGGCGATCGCGGTTTCCATCTCACGCTGCATGATCTCCAGCTTTGAGAGCGGACGTTTCGCTTTCACTTCTTCGAGCCATTCGTCGAGAAATGCGATCTCCGAGCTTTTTGATGCGAGCTCAGGAAAATTTGAATGGTGAAAAAAATTCGCAATGGCATCGCGCCCGCGTTCGATCTCGGCCATGGCTTCGCCAAATTTCCCCTGGCCGAGAAAAATGGAGGCCTTGGCGCGCGTATTCATCATGAGCACGTAAGGCCGGAACTGTTGCAAGCTCCAAGAGAGCTCTTCGCGATCGGTGTGCTCGGTGACAAAAGTGAAAAGATCGAGATTGCGCTGTGTGTCGCGCACGACGCCCGCGAAATCGTTGACCTGAAATAAACTTAAATAGCGGTGATAATACTGGATGCCTTCTTGCTGAAGCTCGGCACATTCTTCGGGCGTGAGTTCGTAATCTTCGCCTTTTCCCGCCGCGCGAACCGCGCGTCGCTGGTGGTATTCTAGAAGCGACTCGCAGTTGTGCGGGTGTTCTCCATCGGGCCGGCCGGTAACTTCCATTTGCAGCACGCCGAGATCGACCCGCAGTTGCAACTTCTCGCGGCCATCGAGGCCAGTGATCTTGCGTACCTTGACGTTGCCGTTCTCATGCGGCCAATCTTTCAGGATGGTATTCAAATCCAAACTCATCTCAGACGGAACATCGAACATTTAACCTCCGCTTGTCAATAAAGTCGCATGAGCGGGTGGTGATGGTTCAAATCAGCACCACTGTCTATTTATTAATCGCGCAATTGCCAAAGTTTGGCCTTTCGCGGAATCTTTGGCGACATGGAGCAGGCGATCGACTCGTTCATCCGCTTCCTCGCGGTCGAGCGAGGTCTTTCTGAAAACTATCAACTCTCCACTCAACGATCGCTAAGCGAATTTGCGCAATGGTGCGCCGCAAAGAAAAAGATCGACCATCCTTGCAGTGTGACTTTGCCGGTCATAAGCGAGTATCTCGCTGACCGCAAACGTGCCGGACTTTCCGCCTCGTCGATCAAATTGATTGTGGTCGCATTGAAGATCTTCTTTCGATTTTTAGCCGCTAAGAACGCGGTTGAACGCGACCCCGCGGAGGCGCTCGCGCTCCCGCGGATCGAACGTTACCTTCCCGAAACGCTTAACGAATTGCAGGTCGAGCAGTTGTTGGAAAAGATCAACACGAAAGTTCCTCATGGCTTGCGCGATCGGGCAATGATCGAGTTGCTTTACGCGAGCGGGCTGCGCGCTTCCGAGCTGGCAAATGCGCGGCTGGAGAATTTCAACTTTGAAGAGCGCATTTTGCGCGTGACCGGCAAAGGGAACAAAACACGACTTGTGCCGGTCGGTCGCAAAGCGTGCGAAGCGCTCGCCGCCTACTTGTCCACGGAACGCCCGAAGTTCGTAAAGCGCCGTAGCAGCAGCGAGATTTTCCTTTCGGAGCGCGGCACGAAATTAACAACGGCGCGTATCTGGCAGATCGTGAAAAAACATGCACGGCACTCCGGATTGGAAAAAAATATTTATCCACATCTTCTCCGGCACAGTTTCGCGACGCATCTGCTCGGAAATGGCGCCGACCTGCGCATCATCCAGGAAATGCTCGGGCACGCGGATATCTCAACGACGCAGGTGTACACACATGTCGATCAACAGCGGCTGAAAGCCGTCCATCGACAATTTCACCCGCGCGCGTAGCGTCACACTTCTTTTCTCATGAGGCGAACTGTATTCCTCGTAGTCGCCGGCGCCGTCGCCGCGTTCGCCGTCTGGTACGTCTGGCGTATTTCCCAAAAAACTTCGAGCGCCTCAGTGAGTGCGCTTCTGCCGCGCGAAACAATTTTCCTGGCGCACCTACCAGACCTCAATCGCACGCGTGATCAGTGGCATCATTCCGATCTTTATCTGCTTTACCGCGAACCTGCGGTACAGGATTTTCTTCGCAAGCCGCTAGCCAAACTTCCGAAAAAGGACGCGGCTTCTCAAACGCTGCACGAGATCGAACAACTCGATCCCAAGAATGCTTTCTTCGCGCTGACGTCGATGGCGAACGACAGCCCAAAGATTGTCGTGGGATTTCGTTTTCGTGAAAACCAGAATAACGCGGAAAAAATCATCACTGGATGGTGTTCGGAGGCCCTCGGCGATCCCAGCGCCCGCGAGACGATCGATTATCAGCGGCGTAAGATCCACATTTTCACTTTTGGTCTCTTTTCGCTGGCAAGCGTTTATGACAGAAATTGGTTCTTTGCTTCAAATAATCTCGCTGAAATAAAAGCGCTTCTCGACCGCGCCGACGGTCGAGTCAAAAACGCAAAGAACACACTGGATGCGGACGAATCATATCGCGCGGCGGCCGCTCACATGCCGTCGAGTTACGCTGCCTCTTTTTATCTGCAGCCGCAGACGCTTTCCGCGCGACTTGCTGCCCTCCGCGCCGCCATCCAGTCGTCGGGTGCGACGAATGAACGGCCCCTGTTGGAACAGGTGCGCAGTATTTCTGGCGCGATGCGCTTCGAGAGCGGAAAAATACACGATCTGCTTTTTCTCGGAGTGCCGAAGTTGGAACAGGATACGGCCATCACCCGATCGTCACTTACGCTTGGCACGAAAGAGACGTTTTTCTATCTGTCGATGTTGCTCAATGTCGGGCAAAAGATTGATGCGCTAAATCAAGCAGCAGGCATCGCGGGCACAATGCAGAAGTTTTTTCAGACTTTTTCCGACAGTGGAATCACAGCCGATGACTGGAAGGCTGCGTTCGGCGTGGAATTAGGATCGTTAGCGGACTGGCCGTCAACCGCACCTTGGCCCTCGTTAATTCTCACGTTGCCAGTCATAGACATGGCCAGAGCCAGCAAGATCGTGGAAGCAGTCACGCGCGCGGACGAGAACGCGATTTGGACGCAAACTGAGAAGGATAGCGTGCGGTATTTTTCAATGCCGTCATCCGCCACCCTGATTGCGATCACCCCGACCATCGCTTTGTCGAATAGGATCCTGATCGCCGGTTTCAATCCGGTTTCGGTTGAAGAGGCGATAAAGCGCGACGACAGCGTCTCCTCGGAGCTTTCAAATTCGCAAGCTTACAAGACAGCAGCCAAGTTGGTGCCGAGCCCGACGAACTTTTTTGCCTATATCGACGCGTCTCAATTGTATTCCCGGCTTGATGGTTCGCTTCGGCCGATGCTGTTAATGGCGGCGGCTTTCATGCCAGGAATGACTGATTATATCGATCTTACAAGGCTTCCCGCGCCGGAGGTCATTACGAAGCACCTTAGCCCGATAGTCTCCTCGCAGAGATATGACGGTGATGGCTATGTGGCCGAGTCGGTCGGACCGATCACGTTAGGCCAATCGGCGATCGGCCTGGCAATTCTCAGCGGTGTTGGCGCCACGGCACGTCAAAAAGCCAGCGCCAACTTGACCGGATGGGGTCCTTCTTCGATGGGAACTCCGCAGCCGTCTTTAAACCCGTCGTCTACGCCAAATCCAGCTCCCACGCCTTAGGATGAACCGAACAATTGCGCCATTTCGGCACTCTTTGGGCGGCTCTAAAACCGGGACAAGAAAACTGCTGCGCTTTGCTAAAAATGTGCTATCCTTCTCGCCTTATGGCTATTCTAAAGAAAAATGCATTTTCCCGTCGAGTTCCGGATCTAGTGACCGAGGAGCTGGTCGCCGTCCTTTCGCGGCGTTCTTCCTTTGAGTTCAAGCAGCTTTTCGATATCGTACATGAGAATCTACGAGCACGGAATGCGGCAAGCGGTGGCGAGGAAATGCTGCGGCTCCGGGCTTACGAGAAGCTGCAAAATCTCGTTGCGCGTGGTGCGGTGAAGAAGAATGGCAAGAAATATAAAGGCCTGCCTTCGGCTTTGGCAAATGCGATTGCCCCGCAGAATGGCCATCTGGCTGGCGTAAGGTAAATCGCAGCGAAACTGATCTTCAGCGAGCCTTCAGATGCTTCGAGAATATCTGCCGGTTCTCCTGCAAATTATCGTGGCGATGCTGTTTGCCGGTTCAGCGCTGCTCGTTAGCATTCTCGTCGGGAAAAGCGGGAAACGGACACGAGCGAAAGATACCGCATATGAATGCGGGATGGTGCCACAGGGAGAAGTGCAGCCCAGATTCAGCGTGAGGTTTTATCTGGTGGCAATGCTCTTCATTCTCTTCGATCTCGAGATCGTATTCATGTATCCCTGGGCGGTTGTTTACAGAGAGTCGATCAAGCAGAGCGGGCTGATCTTCTGGAGTATGCTCAGCTTTATTTCGATCTTAATGGTCGGCTACGTTTACGCGCTCAAGAAGGGCGCGCTGGACTGGAAAAAATAATCGCCGAGCGGGCGGCGGATCGACATTATCCGCTCGCCGGATTCGCACTTGCGCGCCCCGCTCGAAGCACCTAATAGCTTTAGCCTTTATGATTCACCATATCGCTCTCTACAAACTTAAGCCCGAGGTTACTCCCGCCCGCGTGGAGGCGATGATGATGAACACGCGGATGCAGCTCTTGAAAATTCCCGAGGTTTTGAGCATCAAATGCGGCAAGCGGGTTGATCCTGAATTGCCTTGGCCATTCTTCATTGCAATCGATTTTGAGTCGATGGACAAATACGCAATCTTCCGCGAGGACTCCATCTACGTGAAATTCATGGAAGAAGTCATCAAGCCAAACACTGCGGATTCACTGACCTTGGATTTCGAGATGGATCCGGGTAAAGACGTTCAGTTTTCCTGATTGTAAACGACGGCAGTGCAGGACCGTCGTCGCATTTTCTTCGTGGCGTTGCTATTCTGCGCGCGACGCGTAATCATCGAGCCAAATGCGACTCGGTTATCTTTACTCCCGATATCCGGTCATCTCGCAGACGTTTTGCGACGCAGAGATGCTGGCATTGGAACGGCTTGGAGTCGACCTTGAGATTGGTTCGATTTATCCGCCGCTCACCAGTTTGCGACATGAGCATATCTCGCGGTTGCGTGCCCCCGTTCACTACGCACCGCCCCAAAAAATTCTCAGAATCTGGCAAAAAACTGCGGAAACGACGGGCAGATGGCCAGGCGAGCTTGTTAGTCGGCATGAGCAAAAATACGGGCGGCAAATGAAAGCCGAGCAGCGTGCGCGCAATGCTCTCTACTTTGCCGACCTTTTCACCCATAGCGGCGTCGATCATTTTCACGTTCACTTTGCCAATCGTGCAGCGCATACCGCAATCTTCCTAAAAGAAATCTCAGGAATTCCTTTCAGTGTGACCGCGCACGGGCAGGATTTTATGAAGGATCTTGGCAATGACGATCTCCTTCGCGAAATCTGCGCGGCGGCCGAGTTCGTCGCCGCCGAAACCGATTACAGCCGTGAGCTGCTTTGCCGGCGCTGCCCGGATTCAGCTCCGAAAATTTACCGTGTCTATAACGGGATCGATTTGGAGAGTTTCCCGGTCCCGCTTTTGCCAACGACAAACTCAAAGCCACGCATTCTAAGTGTCGGCCGGCTGGTTGCGTTCAAAGGCTTTGAGCAACTTATCGACGCTTGCGCGGAGTTGACGCGCCGGGGAATCGATTTTACCTGCCAAATAATTGGCGACGGCCCGCTGCACGACGATCTCCAGAAAAAGATCGACATGTTGAACCTCTCACCACGAGTCAATTTGCTCGGTTCTCTGTCACAGGAAACAGTGCTCGAAAAATTGCGATCCGCCGATATCTTCGCACTCGCCTCGGTGACGGACCGTCAAGGTGCCAACGATGTTTTCCCAACAGTGATCATCGAAGCAATGGCGGCAGCACGTCCGGTCGTTTCGACTCGTCTCGCTGGAATCCCTGAATCGGTCATTCACGGCGAAACGGGATTGTTGGTATCGCCCGGCGATACGAGCGCGCTCAGCCAAGCGCTCGAGCAATTGATACGCAATCCTGAATTGCGAGCGCGTTACGGTTGTGCTGGACGCGCGCGAATCGAACTGCATTTCCGAATCGAGCAAACAGTCGCGCCACTCCTCCAACTGCTCAAAAAAGCGTCCCTCGCGCCACCCAAACCAAAATCTCCTTTTGCAGTCGACCAGATTGCCTACCTAATCGATCGCTGGCCGGACAAGGATTTGGGGGTCATCGAGCTCGAGCTTGAGGAGATGGGCCGACGCAACATCTCGGTCGTGCCGTTCGTGTGCGAATTAGATTCGACAGTCCGTTTGACTCGAAGCGTGGAACGAATGGCAGCGCAGCTGGAATTTTTGCCCGACGCGATGGTGATGGAGGCAGAATGGCGGGCAAATCCCGCTCTCGCGCAAAAATTGGAAGAGGAGCGGGCACAACAAGAACACCGCCCATCAAGCGCGATTTTCTTACGTCAGGCGCGTTTCGCTCTTGTCCTGCGCAGGCTGCTGGCAGATAGAAAAGTTTCCCACGTCCACGCCACAAGTTCCCGCGCCCTCGTCTGCGCGCTCATTTTGCAGGAACTCTCGGGTGTTACAGTGAGCGCTACGATCGAGCCACGTCCAGAGTTACCGCAAAATTGGATCGAAAGCGCACTGCACAGATGCGAGGGCGGACGCTTGAGTGACCGGAAATTGCTCCGGAAGCGGAGCAGTTCCTTCCTGTTCGACAAGGCGGGATTCCGTTCCACTCCGCGGAAAGTAGCCGGATTGCTCGGGAAGAAAATCGGGATCGGTTTGACCACAGGCGCAAGTTTCTGGCAGGAATGGTCGGAATTGCTCGTGCGCTGGAGCCGCGAGCAGTCATCGCAAAACAAGAAATAAGCGAATGAACAAAAAGGCCATTCTTCTTGCTGGCGGTGCCGGGACGCGTCTTTTCCCGCTCACCAAGATTGTCTGCAAGCAGCTTCTTCCGATTTACGATAAGCCGATGATTTGCTATCCGCTCGCCACCCTCATGCTCGGCGGTCTACGCGAGGTCCTGATCATTACCACACCGAAGGATCTGCCGATGCTTCGCGATTATCTGGGCGATGGTGGCCAACTTGGGATTCGAATCGAATATGCCGAACAGCCGAAGCCGGAGGGGATCGCCCAAGCTTTTTTGATCGGCGCAAAATTCATCGGCGACGCGGGCGCGTCGCTTATTCTCGGCGATAATATTTTCTACGGAAAACTCGATTTTTACCGCGCCGCTCTCGCCATTGACCGGGGTGCCTGCATTTTCGGATATCAAGTCCGCGACCCTCAGCGCTACGGGGTGGTCGAATTTGACGCTCAAGGCAAGGCGATCAGTCTCGAGGAGAAACCAATACAACCTAAAAGTCATTTCGCGGTGCCGGGACTTTATGTTTACGACGAGCGCGTGGTCGATCTTTGCCAAACCCTGCGCCCGTCGGCCCGCGGCGAACTTGAGATCACCGACCTGAATTTACTCTATCTCAAGGAGAAACAGCTACATGTGAAACTGCTCAGCCGCGGCATGGCCTGGCTCGACACCGGCACGCAGACAAGCCTGCTCGAAGCTGGCAACTACATTGCGACAATCGAACATCGGCAAGGGTTAAAAATCGCGTGTCTTGAGGAAGTCGCCCTTCGCATGGGCTTTATCAGCCAGTCACAACTCTCGATGACCATGGATCGGTTGCCGAAAGGCGAGTATCGAGACTATCTGCGGATGGTTTGCGACGAGGGGCCAAGCGCCGGTCCGGAGCCGGTCGGCTAGGTCGACTTCGGTAATAGCGGTCTACGGACCTGGCTTCATTATTTGCCCGAGGCTCACAGAGCGTCGCTACAATTATCTTGGTTGCTCGCGCAAAAGATGACTCGTGTCGGCGAGCAATTTGGTTACTGCGTCCGCTTCGGTCGCTTCATAATAGCCACGGATTTCTCCATGGCGATCCACCAGCACCATGCTCGTGCTGTGCACCGGAATTCCGGCTTCATCACTGCCGTCGGAGACCGCGAGTTTGAAGCCTTTGTGAGAAAGATCGTAAATCGCAGATTTCGGTCCGGTAAGAAAATCCCAGCGCTTTGGTTCGGCGCGTAACTTCTCCGCGTAGCCCCGCAAAACTTCCGGCGTGTCCTTTTCCGGATCGACGCTGAACGAGATCAGATGCACATCGGTTTTTTCCAATGGCTTTTGCAATTCGCTCATCCGCATGCTGATCATCGGACAGGGGCCGGGACGGGTTGTATAAATAAAATCGGCGATCCAAATTTTCCCTGCCAATTGCACTGAGTCGAACCGTTGGTCCTCCTGGTTTACAAGCTGAAAATGGGGGACTGTGCCATAGGAGGGAACAGTTCGTTGGGCGAGCGCACGGACCTCCACATGGCGCAGCCAAAGTAAAAGTCCCGCCGTGACCAACGGAATGAGAATCAACGTTGCTTTCCAGACAATCGCGCTCCACGAGGTTCCGCGTTGAATCGGGATTGATGAAGCGTTCATGACTTCGTCAGGACCAATGCACCCAGCAACAGCGGGAGGTAAACAATCGAAGTGATGAACAATAATCGCGCAGCTGCCACCGTGCGCTTTTTCAAGAAGCGCATTGCGACGACGATAAACAAACCGCCGAGGGCTAGCTCGATTGCAAGGTAAACCAGTGTGGCGATTCCAAGAAACGTGGGAAGCCCTGCGATCACCAGGAGCAAAATGCAAAAGAATACACTTTGACTGGCGCTGCGCTCGCCGCTGCTATCGTCATTCGAAATCATTCGGAAGCCCGCGCGCGAATAGTCATCGCGGTACATCCAGGCGATCGCGAAGAAATGCGGCAGTTGCCACAACAGAAGGATCGCAAAGAGGCTCCATGCACCAGCCTCGATTGTTCCGCGCGCCGCCGCCCAACCGATCATCGGCGGAATCGCGCCGGGGATTGCGCCGACGAGTGTGTTTGCCGTGCTGGCCCGCTTCAGCGGGGTGTAACCAAATATATAAATGAAGATCGTAAGCGCGGCGAGCGTGGCGCTGAGCGCGTTGCAGGCAACCACGAGATAACCAACGCCAAAAATCGAAAGAACGACCCCAAGGGTAAGAGCTTCGACAGGTCGCATCCGACCAGCTGGGACGGGGCGTGTTCTCGTTCGGCGCATGAGTGCGTCGAGCTTGCGTTCCCACCACTGGTTGAGCGCAGCCGCGCCGGCAGCTGCCGCTGCTGTCCCAAACACAACGTGAAACAATGCGGCGTAGTTGATCGGTGATTGCGCCCCGAGATAAAAACCGGCCGCAGTGGTGAGCAGAACAAGCAAGGTGAGCCGCGCTTTGACCAACTCGGCAAAATCGAACAGGCGTCTGCGTGCGGATTCGCCATTTCTCGCAACAGTTTCAACCTCCGTCGCGTTGCGAATCGCGGCGGCTTTCATGCAACGACGTGTTGTGGCGCACCCGGCGATCGCGCCCTGCCAAGGTGGCGATACGAGATTCGCCAGCAAATTGCGCCAATGCTCACACCAAAAGATAGCATGATCGCGCCGACCGCGACATGCGCAGTTGCGATGTCGGCCGCTTTATTGCTCCAAATTGTCCAAGCTCCGAGCGCTATCTGGCACGCAACCAGGGCAACCCAAAAGATCGACAATCGCTTGAGCGCAGCGACGCCCGGCGCATCTCTCCAAACGCGAAGACAAAATGCAACCACAATTATGGCGATGATCAACGCGAGAAACCGATGCGCCATTTGCAGCCAGATTTGGAATGCGTCCACGTCGGACAAACCCAGCGCATCGCGCCAGGCGTTAATCTTTGCAAGCGCGATCGGGCTGGTGTTCGGAATCCAGCCGCCATTTGCCGTCGGGAAATCGAGAATCGCAAGGTCGCGATGTTGATGGCGCATTGTCGCGCCAAGCGCAAGCTGCGTATAAATCGAGACCGTTGCTACGATCGCGATCATTTTGATCGGTGCAAATTTCTTTGGATCGACAGCAGTATCGGAGAGTGCGCGCCACAATTTTGAAGTGACGAGAGCGATCACGACGACCAGCCCAAGAAAAGCTTGCGCGAGACAGGCGTGAAAGATGCCGATTTCGTCTTTTAGCATGGTGACTCGCAGTCCGCCGAGCACGCCCTGCAAAAGCACCGCGCCGAGCGCGATTATTCCAAGATTACGAACCCATTTTCGAGGTTCGCTGCGCCAAAGCCAGGTCGTGAGAATTATCGTCAGAAAACCCACGGCGGAAGCAATCAAGCGGTGGGTGTGCTCAAAAAAAATCCCACCGATCCATTTCGAAACAGGAAATAAAAACATGTTGTAGCCGAACGTGGTCGGCCAATCGGGCACGGCGAGACCAACGCCTTTGCTCGTGACCATTCCGCCGCTGCAAATAAGAAACAACGTCGCGACGCATGTGATCCACGCAAACACGTTGAGCCAGCTACTGTAGCGGCGGTCTGTGACCGTCGCATTATTTCCGGCCCCTGCGCTCATTCTTTGCAACCGTGGGTAGATCGAACTTGAAGAGTCCGGCGGTCATAGACCGCCGCTACAGAAAGAGCCCACGCTACCCGCCGGGACTTGGCGAGGGCGCCGGCGTGCCGGCGGGTTTGTTTTCCGTTTTCGGAGCACCAGCTGGAGGTGCGCCCTGCGATCCAGCTAACTCGGCGCGCCATTCCAGAATGCCCCAAACCGCAAAGCTGGCCGCAGATTACTTCGTAAGTCCCGGTCTTGATTGGTGTAAACCACATCGGAATGAGTGAGCCTGGAATTGCGTCCGCCGCTATGCGCATATCCGGCAAGAAGAAATCGTGGATCACATCTTTCGATGAAAGTTCAGTGATGACCGGCCGATCCACCGGCACATGCAGTTCGCCAACCGTCACGATATCGTCTTTGCCCGCGGGGTCGTTCGGATCGAGGCCGATGGGATTGGAGTTGTTTACCAAGCTAGCATCGCGCCGGCCAAATTGGCCATCGGGGCCGGGCAAATGAAAATTCCAACTGAACTGTTGGCCGACGACGTGAACGAGAAGCGCGTCTTTGCCCGGCGGGAACTGATTTACCCGTTTTGCCCAAAGCGGAATGGCGAACCCGAGCAGCAGGACGGCTTCGATTAAGACAACGGAGAATTCCAGATGCGTCGAGATGCCGCTTTTCACTCCTTGGTGATCCGCAGCCGGATGCCGGCCTCTCCGGAAGCGAATCAAAACGAAAATAAAGAACGCCGACCAGCCCAGAAAAAGCGCTCCCATGAACCAGTGGCAGAACTCGAGGATGTGGTCGATTTGATACCCGTGGGAGGAAGCGTTCGGCGGCTGGCCCAGGAATTCATTGATTAGCGCCAGGCTATTCATATTTGCTCAGCTCTTCCTCGGTCATCTCTTGATACGGCTCGGCTGGCAGGCGCCCATGCCGCCAGAGATGAAAACTGAACGCGCCGATTCCACCCAGGACCGACATCACAGCTCCAAAAAGAAACCAGATCGCCACCGCCATGTGTTCGGTCGATTTTCCATCTTTTGCGCCGTAGCAAAACGGACAGGCCAGCGCTTGCCCAGCAGGCGAAAAGATCGACAAGATTAGGATCGACAAGATTTTCGCCTTCATGTGATGATGCGAAGCCGTTTCATTTTCCGATAAAACCAGACGCCGTAAACGACCAGCGCGACCGCGACCACAAACGAGCAGATTGCGCCGGCCAGATAAATCGGCGCGCCTTCCACGAGATGCAAGCAGCGTCGAGAAGATAATGAAAACAATATGGAAGCCTTTAAGCGACATTTAACGAACGACCGGATAGTCGTACCACGCGAGAAAAATAAGCCAGAAAAGTCCGAGCACAAAGAAACCGGTAAAAATGAGAATGCGATAGATGAGCCGTTTTTCTGCGGCGAGATGCATGAAAATTGCCGCGACCAATCCTGCCTTGAACGTCGCCACGAGCATGGCCACGGCGATGTTCGCTTTCGGCGCCCCGAAGTTCACGTAGGAAAGCGCGACGGTAATGGCGGTGAACGCGAGCAACGTCGCCCCGACCATTAAATACCCTCGGACGTGCTTTTGCACGTTGTGCGCGTACTCCTCGTGCTCGCTCGGGTCTTGTGAAATGTCAGGCGGGTTGTTCATCAGCTAGAGCAAATAAAAAAGCGGGAAGACGAAAATCCAGACCAGATCGACAAAGTGCCAGAAGAGGCCCGAGACCTCGACGCGATTGGCGAGATGCTCGGGATTGCGCTGGTAAAGCTTTTTGCTGACCGGCAGCCACATGTAGATGAAGACGAGGACGCCGCCAAGCACGTGCATTCCATGCAAACCGGTGATCGTGAAATAACTGGCAAAATACGCGCTGTGCGTGGGCAGAAACATGGTCGCCCGCTCGACGTCTTCCTTTTCGATCTTCGCGATCTTGTCGGTGACGGGCAGTGGGAAGAAATGCGGCCGATCCATCGCGGGGTTGGTCGGATCAGCGTTTAGTGGATCGAGCGCGACTTCGTAATCCTTGATGTTTGGGTCGTTGAGCGCCGCGCGATTATGCAGATGCCCTGTGATTTCGAGCCGCGGCGGCAAACCTTTCGCGGCAGCATGCTCGTTGCCGAGATACTGTTCGTATTTCCCGAGCGCTTCTGGCTTAATGTAAGCCCCGAAATGATCGAACTTCTGCGGCCATTCGTAAACGAGTTTGACCGTTAAGAAGATTACGCCGCAAAGAATCGTGGCCAACATGTACCACCAGTAGGCGCGATATTTTCTCATCTTCAACGCCGCCCACGCGAGCACCACCGTGACCGACGAGAGAATCAGAATCGCCGTGTTCATCGTGCCAACGGGAACGTTGAGCAAGCCGTGCGGCCACATCCCCGGGGGCGCGTCCAGTCGCAAAAAGATATAAGCGGAAAAAAGTCCGCCGAAGAGCATCACTTCGGACGCGAGAAACAACCAGATCCCGACCTTCGCGTTCCAAAGGCCTGTGTCGGGTCGAGTCGAGACTGTATATGGAATCTCCATTCGTTAGGCTATACGAGCACCGGTTGCTCGACAGTTTTGCGCCGTCTGCGCTCAGTCGGTTCAACCGGCTCGTTCTGCATCGTGAAATCGCGGTCGCGTCCAGGCAGGCTGTATTCG
>QHMQ01000119.1 GCA_003217835.1 Verrucomicrobiota bacterium | reverse complement strand
CGCGGAACGGCCGCCACCGCCGCAATGACAAATGATCAATGCGTTCAGATCGGGAACTTTTCCCTCAATGTCCAACTCGATCGTGCCACGACTCAGATGCGTCGCATCCGGGATGTGTTCTTCGTCCCATTCATCTTTTTCGCGGACATCGACAATCACCGCTTCACCGCTTTGCGATTTCGCGGCTGCTTCTTGCGGTGAAATTTCTGTAACGTGTTTTTTCGCGTCCGCGACTAATTTTTCAAAACGAGTGTGTTCTGCCATTTTCACATAAGAATTCACGGACGCCTCGGCGGTGCGTCCCTACCATCATTCGTAGCGCAAGGCTTCAATTGGGTCGAGCCGCGCGGCCTGGCGCGCCGGATAAAATCCAAAAAACACCCCCACCGCGGCGCTGAACAAAAATGCAATCAAGATTGAGCTGAGCGAGATCAGGGTCGGCCAATGCGCATAAGCCGACAAAATTCTTGATGCGCCGATACCGCAGATGATCCCAATCACTCCACCGACAGAACTGAGCGTCACGGCTTCGATCAAAAATTGCGTCAGAATATCGGTGCCGTGTGCGCCAACGGCCATCCGCACGCCGATCTCACGAGTCCGCTCGGTCACGCTTACGAGCATGATGTTCATGATGCCGATGCCGCCGACCACGAGCGAAACCCCGGCAATTGCGCCCAACAAAAGCGTCATGACGCGCGAGGTTGCCGTGGCGGCTTCGGCAATTTCTTGTTGGTTGCGCACCGTGAAATCGTCGTCGCGCCCAGGCCGAATATTATGCCGTTGTCGAAGTAGCGCGATAATTTGTTGCTGCGCTGCTTCGACTTGGCGCGCGTCGCCAATTTGCACGTTAATATTTCGCAAATTAGTGCCGCCAATCACACGCTTCATCGCGCTCGTATATGGCATGATCACGATGTCGTCCTGATCGACGCCCTGCGGACTCAATCCCTTGGGCGTCAACACGCCAGTGATCGTAAACGGGACTTCTTTAATTCGCAAAATCTGGCCAACCGGATCCTCGTTGCCGTAGATTTGTGTCGCAGTCGTACGGCCGATAACACAAACCTTGTTTGCGCTGCGGACGTCTTGTGGCGTAAATGGTGCGCCGTCCGCCAGCGGCCATTGGCGAATGTCAAAATAATCTGCCGATTCACCATAAATTCGGGTAAACCAATTTTGGTTCCCGGCAGCCACCTGTGTGGTTGAAACAACTTCCTCACTGACTCCTGCGACACCGGGGACTTCGCGCCGGATCGCTTCCGCATCTTCGATCTTTAACGTCCCCGCGCCGCCCCAACCGGTGCGAATGCCGCTGGAAGTGGTGCTTCCGGAAAAAATCAGGATCACATTTTGTCCGAGACTCGCGATCTGCGCCTCCACTTGAGCCTTGGCACCGTTGCCAATTCCGACCATGGCGATAACTGCGCCGACGCCAATAATAATTCCGAGTGCGGTGAGCACCGAACGTAGTTTGTTTCGGCGCAAGGCGCGGAACGCGACGTTAAATGTCGATCCTACTCGCATAAGATAAGTGATGAGTAACGAGTGACGCGTTCAACCTTTCAACCTGCTTCTTCCCTTGTCGATCTTGCCGCTTTTTCTAACTCAGCTTCGGCGGCAGATCGTTGCGTGACGACTCTGTCGCTGAGCACAATTCCGTCACGCATCTCCACGTTCCGCTGCGCGTATGAGGCGATATCCTGTTCGTGCGTGACCATAACGATCGTAATTCCGCGCTCGTTTAGTTGCTGAAAGATTCCCATGATCTCGATGCTCGTCCGGCTGTCGAGATTTCCGGTCGGCTCGTCCGCAAGCACCACCTCGGGATCGTTAATCAACGCGCGCGCGATCGCCACGCGTTGTTGCTGGCCGCCCGAGAGCTGGCTCGGGTGATGATCTTCGCGGCCGACAAGCCCCACGGACGCAAGGACGCGATCAGCCTTCTCGCGAAGCTGGGCATTTGTCAGACGCTGGACATTGTAAAGCAACGGCAACTCCACGTTTTCTCGCGCAGATGTGCGCGGCAGGAGATTAAAATTCTGAAAAACAAAACCGATTTTGCGATTGCGAATGTCGGCGAGTCGATCCCGATCGAGTCCGGAAACGTCCGCGTCGTCCAGGAAATAACGACCCGACGTTGGCCGGTCGAGACAGCCGAGAATGTTCATGAGTGTCGATTTGCCGGAACCGCTCGCGCCCATGAGCGCCACGAATTCAGCGCGCCGAATATCGAGAGAAACGCCGCGCACGGCTGGGACTTCCATCTCACCAGTGCGATAAACCTTATGGACGTCGATTAGTTTAACGACTGCGCCGTTATTCATGTCGGTCTTAATGGATCGGCCGCTCCGCGGGCGATGACAAAATTTTCCGGGTTCGCAGGGTAACCTAACATCGAGCAAGAGACTGCTCGATCCACCCGTTGTTGTGCGTTCGGAATCATGGAAATCGCCGTGGGCCGCCACCAAACGGGTTTGGCGGCGGTGTTGCGGTTGACGACGTCGATGTCAGCTCGGCCGTGACTACGCGATCCCCTTCTTTCAAACCGTCGAGGACCTCCGTCACAATGCCGTCGCTTATTCCAGTCTTGATCTGAACGGACCGCGGTCGACTTCCTGATAAAACATAAACGGTTCTTTCCCCGGCTCGTCGCTCCCGTTCACCCCTCGATCTCGCTCCGCTCGGGGAAGATGTCGATCTTGCCTCACTTGGCGTGGCATCTGGCGGGCGGTACCTGAGCGCCGCATTCTTGATCTGCAAAACCTCATCCCGGTGGGCCACAACGATTGAAACGTTCGCTGTCATTCCCGGCTTCAATTTCAAATCCGGGTTGCTCACCCCGATAACGGTGTCGTAAGTCACCACATTCTGGACGGTGATTGGCGCATTGCGCACCTGAACAACCTTGCCATGAAAGGTCTGCATGGGGAAAGCGTCCACCGTAAAATCGACATTTTGTTCAACTTTAACGACGCCGACATCAGCCTCCGCCACGTTCGAATCGATCTGCATTTTCGTTAAATCATTCGCGATCGCAAAGATGACTGGCGCCTGCAAACTCGCTGCAACCGTTTGGCCAACATCGACACTGCGTGAAATCACCACTCCATCGATCGGCGATGTGATCGTGCAATGGTCGAGATCAGCTTTCGCCTTATCGAGTGCGCCTTGCTTGATCTTCACGTTGGCTTCTGCCTGATGAAGATTCGCCATCGCTTGATCAACATCGGCCTGCGAGGAAGTTTTCCTGGCGAACAACTCCTGCGTGCGCGCCGCAGTGACTTTCGCAAGCTCTAGCGCAGCCTTCGCGCTGGCCAAATCGCCTTCTGCTTGAGTGACCGTGGCTTGGAATATTGCCGGGTCGATTTGTGCCACAACCTCTCCCGCTTTCACCTGCGAATTAAAATCTGCGAATAATTTCGCAATGTTCCCCGAAACCTGGCTCCCGACCTGCACGTTGACCACGGGATTAAGCGTTCCTGTTGCGGTAACCGCCTGGATGATTGGACCGCGCGTCACCGTCGCGGTCTGATAATTTGAGGCGGCCCGTGTGCGGCATTGCCTGACAATGAACGCGATGATTAGCAGCCCCACGATGAGGACGAACCACGGGAAAAAACGTTTCATGCGGGTGGTGGCTGATGCACTTATAAGTAAATGACAGGAAGACCTAATGCGCCGTTACATCGAAATCTACTCGATCATGCTCCGCAACTCCCTCATTCGGGAAATGAGCTTCAAGGCAAACTTCCTGCTGTGGATGATCGTCGAGGTCCTTTGGTTCTGCGGACAAATTGTTTTCTTCAGCATTATTTTCGGGCAAGTAGATCACATCGGCGATTGGACGAAATGGGAAGTGGTGCTTCTCATCGGCACCCATCAAATGATCGCCCAAATTTTCCAGGGCTTTTTTTTCGTCAACATTGCCAATATTCCGGAACTGGTCCGCACCGGAAAACTCGACTCGCTGCTCGTGTTACCGATTGACAGCCAGTTTGCTGTTTCCACTAAACAATTCGGCCTCGACAGCATGATCAACGCCGCGCTTGGCGGCGTGGTGGTCTGCGTGTCCCTGTCTCGGCTCAGTATCGTGCCAAACGCGCTGTCGGTCCTCCTTTACCTGGTCGCGCTCATATTCGGCGTCGCCGTGCATTACTCAATCATGCTCGGGCTGGCGGCCGTGAGTTTTTGGATCGTGCGGGCGCAAGGCCTCGTCTACGGATATTTTAATTTTCTCAATATCGCGCGCTATCCGGACGCGATTTTTCCAAGAATTTTTCGGTTTATTTTCGGTTGGATTATTCCGGTTGTGATCATCGCAAACATTCCCGCCCGGTTACTGATAAAGTCCCTCGGGCAACCAGGCCAGCTCATGTTGCACCTTATCATTGCCTCCACGATCATCTTCTGGTTATCACGCGTTTTCTGGCGCTTTGCTCTGCGGCATTACTCGAGTGCCAGCTCTTAAGGATCGACAAAAGCGGCAGAGAACACTTCACGATCTTTAGGCCAAATCTCCGCTTGCGCACCGGTTGAAATGTTCTTAATTAAGCCTCCGTTTTTCCGGCGCCCCCGTAAAAGGCGCCTTTCACGCTATGGCCAAACCAAAGAAAAAGAAGAGTTCTGCGAAGAAACCAGCCGCCCGTAAAGCGCGGCCGGCGCGCAAGGCCTTCAAGCCGGCGCGTAAAGTGTCTGCTAAAAGATCGGTCTCGAAAAAGGCCATAAGGGTCTCGACAAAGGCCGTCAAACGTTCGCCGAAGGTTTCGAAGTCCAGAAAGGCAATCACTGGCTCGCCGGCTGCTCTATTTGGCCGGAACCATCGCGAGAGAAGACTCGACCCGTTCACGCGCAAGCAGAAGGAGAAGTTGCTTCAACTCCGCGACGCCATGGTCGATTCCATGGCCGGTGTTGCCCAGGACACTCTTCGCTCGCGCGCTGAAGGCAGCGAGGCTTCGGCTTTTGGAATGCATCAGGCCGATGCCGGGTCGGACGCCTACGATCGAGATTTCGCGTTGAGCTTGCTTTCGCAGGAACAGGACGCGCTTTACGAAATTGATCAGGCACTAAAGCGCATCGAAGTTGGGACCTACGGAAAGTGCGAAATGTCGGGTAAACCCATCCCCCGTGCACGGCTCGAAGCAATCCCGTTCGCACGTTTTACCGTCCAATGCCAATCACAGCTCGAGAAACAGAACAAAGCTTCGCGGGTCCGCCAATCGGTGACCTCCCTCTTCGGCTTAACCGATGAGGAACGCGGCGAGGCCGAGGAAGAAGAAGCCACACCAGCCGAAACGAAAGAATAATCCAAATGGCGCAGGAAATTATCACTCTCGAATGCACCGAGGCAAAAGCGCTGGACAAACCAGTCTCGCGTTACATGACCACGCGGAACAAGAAGAGCCCCCGGACTCCTAATCGGCTTGAAAAGAAGAAGTACAATCCATTTCTGAAACGGCACACGCTCCATCGCGAAACGAAGTAGTTATCGATGCAACCCAAGACTGCCAAACGCCGTTCCGCTTTCCGCCGCGCTAATCGCACGATGCCGCGCCGCAGGATCGACATCGCCATCGAGGCGATCGATTACAAGAATCCGGACTTGCTGAAAAAATTCGTCACTGAGAGCGGGAAGATTCTCCCCCGCCGCGTCACCGGCATGCCTGCGCATCTTCACCGGAGAATCACACGTGAGATCAAGCGCAGTCGCTCGGTGCTCTTGATGAAATAGGATCTAGCCGCGGCCCGTGGGCGCGGGTCGGACAGCGACGCGGCTACAACCGTCACGCCTTTCGCGTCCGCTCGCCTTGCTCAATCAGCTTCCAAAACTCGCGCGTCTCGCCCAGTTGCGCGTCTTCCGAGACCGGGAGTTTAGTGCGGAAAAGGAAATCGCGAAACGTGTTCTTGTGCAGGACGCGATGGACGGTGATCCCCTCTTCGCGTCTCTCGAAATAGATTCGGTAATCTTTGGCCCGATAGCGATATAACTTTTTTCCTTCGCGCTCAATTACCCCGAACCGTTTCGAATCCAAATGATCGAGGTCCTCTGGCAAGATTTGGAACTCGGCCAGCAGGTCGAGCTGCAATTTTTTCGGCAGCGCCGATATCTCTGCCGCGCTCAATTCGTTGAAGATGATCTGGAACATCGCCGATCAAACGTAAACGCGTCGGACTCGGCTGCCAATCCGGGTAATAATTTCCCATGTGATCGTGCCGGCGCGCTCGGCAAGGTCCACGCACGAGATTTCCTCGTTCGCATCTCGTCCCATTAGAATCACTTCGTCCCCCACTTGCACATTGTCGATCTTGCTCACATCAATCATCATCAAATCCATCGTCACGCGCCCGAGTAGTGGGCATCGTTGACCACGAACCAAAACCACGGCGTCACGATTGGAAAGATGTCGTGGATAACCATCGGCGTAACCAACCGACAACGTTGCGATCCGCATCTTTCGCGGAGTGATGAACGTCCGGCCATAACTGATAGAACTGCCCTTCGGCATATCGCGCACGAGAGCAATTCTCGTTTTCCACGTCATCACCGGTTTGAGAAGTTTTTGAAACTCCGGCAGCGGCGAAATCCCGTAAAGCACGATGCCAGCGCGCACGATGTCGAAAATCTCTTCCTTAAACGCGAGTACCCCGGCGCTTTGCAATACGTGAACCTTATAATCGCCGGGAACTTCGGCACGAAGTTGCTTCACGTCTCGTCCGAAGCGCAGAAGCTCGTCGCGCGTGTATTCTGCATCCTCGTTAGAAACTGGAAGATGTGTTGAGATGCTGTGAATTTTGATGTTTGGCAACGCAACAATTCGTTTGAAAAGTGCCAGGGCATCAGCTTCCGGAACGCCCATTCGTCCCATCCCTGTGTCGATTTTGAAAGTGATCGTGACCACTTTGTCAGGAACAAGGCGACTGAGTTCTTGTGCTTCCTCAAGAGTGGAAACCGTTGGGATGAAACCGCACTCGGCAATTGTCGCTCTTTCTTCCGGGAGCGCGGGACCGAGAATGATGATTGAATGAGGCAGCTTGGCCCGCAGTTGGATCGCCTCCTCCAGATTTGCGACGCCAAATAACTGGGCGTCGTTTGCCAGCGCTCGGGCGACGCCAATTAGGCCATGTCCGTAAGCATCCGCTTTGACAACGGCAAGAAGCTCGGCCGATCCAATATTCTCGCGCACGACGCCTGCATTGTGCCGCAAAGCGCTTTGATCAATTTCAGCCCAGCATCGATAAGTTTCTGTCGTCATGACACGATTCTTTGAGCTTTTGGCAATGTAATGTGCGGTTCCCGCAAATAAATCGGTTCGAGTGGTGCCAATTTACACCTGCGATCTGAATCTCGAGCAAGGCGCGCGAGCACTTCCGCTGAAGGATACTGGATCACCGCTTTTGGAAATTGCGGCAGCGACTCGAAGCAAAAGACCGCCATGCTGTCATCAAGGAGTTCGATCTTGTTCTTTAGGTGATCTTCGCTAAACAAACTGGGGCCCTCAATCAATTCCTGTTCGCGGATGCGCGCGAAGAAAAACGATTGCCGGCGAGCATCGCCGATGACGCAATAATCTGCGTTTTCGAGCGCACAGACTGAAGGAAGGCCGAGGAGTCGTGCTTTCGAAGCGGCTTGTAATCCGACTGCAGCCGAGATTGCGATCCGAGTCCCTGCGTACGAACCAGGCCCGAGGCCGACGATGATTGTGTCGGGCAAACCGAATTGCTCTCGGACCTGCGCAAGATTTTCGAAAAATGCACTGGAATTCTTGCGATCGTTAGGCCATTCGCGCACCACAAGATCGACATTTTCGATCTGGGAAACGTAGGCACTCTCGCATGTATTTAGCCAGGCGAGACTCCCACGCGCGGTAGACAGTTCCAGAGCAAGAATTTTCATTTTGTGCTGATCGTTCGCGCATTTTCCGATTTTATCTCGAACAAAATCCAGCGCGCCTGCTCGGGAATGAATTCCGGAAATCGATCGGCCCATTCGATCACCGAAATGCCGTCTCCAAAAAGATAATCGTCGAGCCCGAGCCGCGCGACCGATTCTTGATCTTCCAGGCGAAAAAAATCGAAATGATAAACGGGTAAGCGCCCGCCAGGATATTCGTGAATAATTGTAAAGGTCGGGCTGGTAACAGGGGTGCTGCTCCCCAGTCCCACAACCAGTCCCTTCGTGAATTGGGTCTTGCCACTCCCCAGGTCGCCTTCGAGCGCCAAAACCGATCCCATATCGACGTTGTTCGCAAATCGGCGTCCGATTTCCTCAGTTTCAGCCGGATTATTGGAAATGAACGTAGCCACCAGGTAATTGCGGATTGCGGACCGCGGATTGCGGAATAAGAGAACCAATGCGCGTAAGCCGAAGTCTTGGGAATTTCTTTCGCCAGCTTCGTTGCAATCGTTTGCTCTGACGTCGTGAAATGGCAAAGAGCAATTCGTAATCTTCTCCGTCCGAGATTGCATCGCCGATTTTAGCACCGCGATTGAGCGGCAGATTCTCCATCTCTATTTCGAATCCGACTTTGCTGGCGTGCGCAAGGCGCGGAAGGTCGACGCCGAGTCCATCGCTCAAATCCATCATGGCGTGAATCGAAAAGCTTTTGGTCAACCAGCGCGATTCCGCAATCCGCGGGACAAATTGCAAATGCTTTCGCTTGATAGCGCCGCCGAGCCGGCCCGTGACAAAGAGATCATCGCCAACTTTGCCGCTGCGGCGCGATATCCAGCGATTTTTCTCAACAAATCCAACAACGCCAACCGAAATGGCAATCGGACCTCGTGTGCTGCTCGTTTCGCCGCCGACGATGCTGACTTTGAACCGAGCCGCGGCTTTGCGGAGTCCACGATAACATTTTGTCACCCAGCCGACCTCTGTTTCCTTCGAGGCGATCAGGGTGATCAGCGCAAATTGAGGGAGAGCTGACATCGCGGCAAAATCACTGAGAGGACGCATCATCGCTTTCCATCCGACGTCGAGCGCACTCGCTCGGCGCAAAAAATGGATGCCCTCAACGATGCAATCAGTTTTGACGACAAGAAGGTTGCCGCCGACCGGCGGCGCTACCAGGGCGCAATCATCACCGGCGCCAAGGGAAACCGATTTTCCGAGCGGAAGACGAGGCAAAAGTTGATCGAGCAGCCGGTCTTCGCCGAGCTGGCGCAGTTTCATTGCGAAAAGAGCTCGGGAAAGGCGAGCGCCGTGAGCGACAGCGAATTGAAAAGCGCATGCATCGTCATCGAGACGAGAATCGAACCACTCCACTCATAAGCAATGGTGAAACAACTTCCCAGGATAAAGAGCGGTACGAAAGATGGGAGGTGCGTGTGGGCGGCGGCGAAGAGGAGCGCGTTCACGATCATCCCGAGAAAACGGCCAAAGTAGCGTTTGAGGACCCCGTACAGAAAAAACCGGAAAAGAAATTCCTCAACCACCGGCGCAATTGCTACGGCGAAAACAATGATCATGATTCGCTGCTCGATTGTGCGCGAGCCACTGAAAAGCTCGACGATGTTCTGCTTGCTCGAGCCGCTTCCGAAAAGGCGCTGGGTAATGAGTTCGCTCACGAAGATCAACGAATAAGCGAAAAACAGCAGGATTGTTCCAGTGCTCAGGACCCGCAAAAAACTAATTTTGAAGAAGCCCCCTAATGAACTGAGGTCAAATCCGCGAAAACGCATGAAAGCGACGATGAACAGCACCACCGCCAGCGTGAAAACAAGATTTTCCAGAAGATTGCGCGGGTTCAGTTGCACCGACCGATTCGAAACTGACGCGCTCACGTTGAGCAAAAGCAAAAAGATCAATGCACCAGCGAGTATTGCTTCGGGCAATCCGAAGGTCCTTTTCGGCTCGTCGACAGATGCTGATGTTCGCGCGTTGATCTGCCAAATCAGCGAAATATAAACAAGGATGCTGGCAAGAACGTAAAGGATGAAAAAGACACTTAAGACATCATTCGGGGCGGCTCCGAGCGCCGCGAAGAGGCTGTCGGATGCCATGCGTCCCGGTGGCTACGGAGCGTAATAGCTCGGCAGGAAATAGGCGCGGCCCGTTTCCAGTTGTGGAATCAGCTGCTTCGGAAGCTGGAGTTCGATCTTTGAATCGGCTTGTCCAAACATTCGAAAAAATCGGCTCAGACTAAAGGGCGGGCCGTACTTTACAACTTTCGCCCCCGGCGCATTACCTAATTGCTTGGCTTTCGTAAACGCGTCCTCGAATTCACCAAGGCCATCGATCAGTTTGCTGTCGAAGGCGTCCTTGCCCGAAAGAATTCGACCATCGGCGATCGTGTTGCGCAACTGATCGGCAGGGAGATTTCTCTCTTTTGCAACGATGCCGAGAAACTTGTCGTAGGTTTTCATGATGAAACTTTGGACAAGCTCACGCTCCTCCGGGGTGATCGGCCGCGCGCCATTGAGCATGTCCTTAAACTTGCCACTCTTGAAAACGACGGAAGCGAGTCCGACTTTGTTGAATAACTGCTCGTAATTCAGCGTCTGGATGATGACGCCGATGCTGCCGGTGATCGTCGTTTCGCTGGCCATCAAAAATTTGCCGCCGCAAGAGACGTAATAGCCACCCGACGCGGCGAGCGAATCCATATAAATCACGACAGGTTTTCTGGCGCGGACCTTGACCAGGGCACTGTAAATTGCATCTGACGCGGTTACTTCTCCGCCCGGCGAATCGATCTCCAAGACGATGGCTTTAACGCGATCATCGTCGCGGGCTTGTTGCAGGGCCGCGCGCATGTCATCGACCATCGAATCAGTGACACTGCCGGGCAGCGATGAACTAATCAAGCCGCGCATTGTAATGACGGCGATTTTGTCAGCAGTTCCGCGGGTCCCTCGCTGGAGAAGAATCTCACGAAAGCGCGGAATCGGTTCCGTTTCTCGCACACCGCCAATCCGCTGAAATGCAGCGACCACCAATACGAAATTGACAAAGAGGCTGGCGCACAGCGCGACGAACAAAAAGATACTAAGACAACCGAGTCTGCGATCTGCCATGACGGCACGAAACTGCCGGAGAACCGCGGAGGGCACAAGCGCTTTTCGCAGCAGACAAACTGCCGCCACAAAGCCGGTGCAGCTGATGACCACCGCGAAAAAGGCAGCGCCGCGAATTAAGGTTCAATCAAAACCGGACCTCGCACTTGAGCTCTTCGGCTCGACCTTCACGTAAATCTCCTGCGGCGCGCTCGGAAAGTATTTTAAGAGTACCGGGCAGAGCCATCCTTCCATTTTGAATTGGTCGCTGTAATACCAATTGCCGCCGGATTCTCCGCGGCGCCATTCCAGTTTAAAATCGGCACCGGGAAACGGAGCAGCGCTGAAGACGGCACGAAATCCATTATCGGCATTGGGAATGCCGGCAACGACCTTGTCAATCATCGTGTCGATTCCGGCGATGAACGGTTCTTTCGACAGACCGACCGCGGGATCGTCAAAAACCCAGATCCCTTCATATTTATAAGGCGCGATGACGAAGAGCGAATTCATAGCAGCGCGTTAAATCGTTAAAGAGCGCCTGTCCGCTTCATCGCTTTAACCTCCAACGCTTTAATGATCCACTGGATTTTCTCTCATGCCGAGCGCAATATTGCCATCGCAATTGCGCCCGTAGCTCAGCCGGATAGAGCAACGGATTTCTAATCCGTAGGTCGGGTGTTCGAGTCACCCCGGGCGCGCTCTTCAGTCAACGAATTAGCGAGTGAGCGATTTAGAGATTTGATCGCCTCTGTCACTCCTATCTTGTGACCTTGGACGCGTAGCGCTTTTCGTGATCGAGCAGCCATTTTTTTCGCCACAATCCGCCGCCGTAACCGCAGAGCGTGCCATCAGCGCGAATGACGCGATGGCACGGAATCACGATGCAAATCATGTTCGTGCCGTTGGCGCGACCGACCGCGCGCCGTGCGTTCTCATCTCCAAGCTGCTTCGCCATCCATGAATACGAACGCGTTTCGCCTATCGGAATAGAACGCAAAATTTCCCAGGCTCGTAGCTGAAAACCCGACCCGACCGGCGCGAGCGGAATATCGAACTCCAGTTTCCTGCCAGAAAAATAATCGCCCAGTTGCGAACGGATCGCCTCCAGATGCGGATGCTCGCCTGGCACGACACTTGTGCGCAAACGTTTTCGTAAGATCGATAATTCCCTTTCTGTCGCACGTCGGTCGGTGAATTCGAGCAAGCGTAATCCTTCGTCGTCCGCCACGGCAATCATTGCGCCGAGCGGCGTTTCGATTCGCTCGACGAACATTGGCTCACGCGACTTCACTGCCGTTGGTGAGTCGCCAAAGACCCGTGTGAACGCTTCGCGAAAACCGCTGGCCGATTCGAATCCACTTCCGTTTCTAGCTTCATTCACGCGTCCGCCTTTCTGCACCTCGCGCAACGCCAGACCCATCCTGCGCGCGCGATGATAAGCTTGAAACGTCATTCCATAGTGCCGCTTGAACTGGCGTCGCGCCGTAGAAGGATCGATCGCCAGCGCCGCAAGCTCTTTATCCGTCAGTCGTCCGCCCGGGGCGCGTTCGACTTCCGCGCGCAAGCGCTCGATCAATCCTGGTGGGCGTTTGTCCGGATCCATCGGATGGCAGCGCAAGCACGGGCGATAGCCGCCGTGCAACGCCTCGCTCGGCGTCGCGAAAAAATCGACATTCTCGCGCGCCGGCTTTTTAGCCGAGCAAGTCGGCCGGCAGAAAATTCCTGTCGTGCGCACGCCAACATAAAAAATTCCTTCAAAGCTCGGGTCGCGATTGACCAGAGCGCGATACATCGTTTCGGAGGGAGGAAGAAGTTCGAGCGCTTTCATATCCGTTCGATCCGGAACGTGTAACAACCGCGGTCCGCACTGCGCGCATCCACAAACGCAGTCTGGGGATCTTGCAGCAACGTTTCAATGACCATCTCCGGTTCGGCTCCGTTTACTGGTTTGGCATCGATCATGTCGTTTTCTGAATTATAGGCGCGGAAGACGCGGCCGCTGCGAAAATCCGCCGGATATTCGCCGGTTGCTGTGTAGCGTTCGCACGGTTGTTCGTGAACGAAAATCGGCCCTGTCTCGGAATACGGATGACCCGGCGGAATTGCCGCGAAAGGAAACAAGATCATCTGCTCGCCCGGCTTCGCCCACCGCAGGCAATGGCGACAGGGATATCCTCGTGGCGAATCGGCCATGACAACCCGATGATCGGTCGCACCGCTTTTGGCCGTGCGCCGCGCCGCCCCAGCGATTTCAGTCTTCAGTGGAATCACTCTAAAATTGGAAGTTCTCATGACCCAACGTATGTCCCGCCATCGAGCCGCGCATCGACGAAATTCAGGCGGAGAATTCGGTTCGTGTTACCAACGATGGTACGCCGGATGACCTTCTTTGACGGCAATGAACAATCCGCGACAGGTCGCGCAAACTTTTTCCCCAGCGCTCAACGTTCCTTCAACGGTCGCACGATCATCCTTTAGATCGACAACTTTCGCGGAAAGGAAGACTGGGCCACTCGTCGGAGTCGGCCGCAGTAATTTGATCGCGTATTCCGCCGTAACTGTGCACGGCGCATGATCCGCCCCCGTGCGTTTCATTAAGTGAAAGGCGGCCGTCCAGTTGCAATGGCAATCGAGTAAGGTCCCGATGACGCCGCCATTCAAGACGCCGGGAAAAGCTTCGTATTTTTTCTCCGGTTTCCACTCCGCAACCACCTCATCATCTTTCGGAAAACTGCGAATGCGTAGACCGTCCGGGTTCGCCGGGCCACATCCCCAGCAGGCGTTATTCGGCGCATAACGTTCCTGAAGCGAGAGCGAATCCTCCTCCGACATTCAAGATCGCGATCTTATTCTTGCGCGCCGTCCGAAGCCAATCCCGGGTAGGGTCGCAGCTTCGGCCCGACGTAGCGAGAGCGCGGCCGGATCAAACGGTTGTTGTCATGCTGTTCGGTCACGTGCGCACACCAGCCGGCCACTCGGGACGCGGCGAAAATCGGCGTATTTAGCTCAGGTGGAAAACCAAGCATCCAAAATACCGGCGCGGCATAAAGATCGACATTCGCGCACAGATGTTTTTCGCGTTCCATTGTCTCCTCGAGCTTCTCGCAAATTGGGATCCATTGTTCCTTGCCCGTCCGTTTGCCCAGATCACGGCCGATTTCGCGCATCAGCGGGACACGCGAGTCGCCTTTTTTATAAACACGATGGCCGAATCCCATGATCTTTTCTTTGGTGTCGAGCTTCTTTTTCAGCCAAGCTTCCGCCCGATCAGGCGTCCCGATCTCCTCGAGCATCTTCATCGATTCCTCATTCGCACCACCGTGCAGGGGCCCTTTCAGAGCGGCGCAAGCGGATGTGACCGCTGCGTACATTCCGGCCAGCGTCGAAGCCGTCACCCGCGCCGCGAAAGTCGAGGCGTTGAATTCATGGTCCGCGTAGAGCACCAAAATCGTGTCGAGCATTCGGATTTGCCACGTTTGCGGCGCTGCTCCCGTTAATTTGTAAAAAAAGTTTCCTGCGTGCGTCATGTCCGGCTTATCAGGCAATGGCTCGTCACCATGCGAGATTCGCCAGCCGTCAGTGATCAAAGTTGACACGCGCGCAATCAACCGAATCGACTTCCGAATGTTTGCCGCGTGGGAGTTATCGCTCAATTCACTGTCGAAGGCGCTTAGCATCGATACGCCGGTGCGCAGCATATCCATCGGATGGGTCGATCGCGGCATCAGCCGCAACATTTCGATGACCGGCGCTGGCAACTCGCGCTCCGCCGCAATTTGTTTCCTGAACTGCGCAAGCTGTTTCACGTCTGGCAGTTCGCCGTTAAGCAAGAGATAAGCGACTTCCTCGAAGCTCGCCTGCTGCGCCATTTCGTGGATGTCGTAGCCGCGATACATCAGCCCGGCATTTGGATCGACCCAGCAGATCGCGGTTTCGCCGGCGATCACGCCCGCCAAGCCCGGGCTGTACTCTGGTTTGTTTTCAGTGCTCATCTTGTTTCGTTCACCTTAGCAGCGATACGCGCTTGGACAAACTATCGGTCGCCACCTACCGGCCAATTTTCCGCATTCGGGTCATAATCGAGTAGCTCGTACAGTTCCTTGCGCGTTTGCATCTTGTCGACCCAATCCGATTGTGTTCCGCGCCTCTTCAAATCGCGAAAGAATCCTTCGCTCGTTTTCATTGAAACACGAAACGCGCTCATCGGGAAAATGACTATCCTGTATCCAAAATCGGAGAGCTCTTGAAACGAAAGCAAAGGGCTTTTGCCAAACTCAGTCATATTGGCGAGGAGCGGCGCTTTGATTTCTTTGGCGAAATCGCGGAACTCGTCCCCGCTTTGCAATGCCTCCGGAAAAATCACGTCCGCCCCGGCTTCGACGTAACTCCTCGCCCGCTTGACTGTGCGATCGAAATCTTCTACGCCGCGCCCGTCTGCCCTGGCGATGATTAAGAAATCCGGATCGCGCCGCGCCATCAGCGCAGCCCTGATTTTCCCCACCATCTCGTCAACATCGACGAGATCTTTCCCGGCCAGATGCCCGCAGCGTTTCGGAAATTCCTGATCTTCAATGTGACAACCGGCGAGACCAGCACGCTCGAGTTCACGAACTGTCCGCGCTACATTTTCCGCTCCGCCAAATCCCGTATCTGCATCGACAATTGCCGGAATGTCGACGGCGTTTCCAACGTAGCCAGCGAGTTGCACCACTTCGGTAAGAGTGAGTAGTCCAATGTCCGGCACTCCAGCCGTTGCATTAGCCATTCCAGCGCCGCTGATATAAACGGCGTCGAACCCAGCACCCTCCACTTGCCGCGCCATCGCGGCGTTCGGCACACCTGGCATCGCGACACAACCTTTCGCGATCAATTGTCGCAGTTGCGCCGCTTTTGTTCTTTTTGTCATGTTGGCGTAGTCAAGACAGCTGTTATTGTTTTCCTATCTTCGGCAGCTCCATCGCTTGCATCAATCCGTCGATGTTCTTCGCCTCATCGAGCTTCCACACAAGATCTACAACTTCGCGCGCTCGCTTCTCACCGAGGGCTGGCGAGACGAGCGCAAAGAACTTTCCCTCGACCTCGGAATCCTTTAACCGGTTCTTCGCGTGTCCCAATGGATAATCGACCCGCTTCGTCACCCGCCGTCCGTCATCAAGATCGACATGCACGATGTTTGCGACCGCGTCCGGATACAATGCGCTCAACTCCGCGTTACGTTTTACGTTTACGGTCTCCAGAAATTTCCAGACCTGCGGATCTGCGAAGCGCTCACGTTCGAATTGTTTGTTTGTCACGTCGCCGTCAATGAGCGCGATCGCCGTGATGTAAGGCAGGCTATGGTCCGCTGTCTCGCGCGTGTTCGGTTTCCATTTCTCCGGCTCGCTTCCGATAATGTCGACCGACGCATCGTGACTCTCAATCATCACCGATTTTATCCGCGCAGGATCGGCGATTTCTTTGCGCAAAAACAACGCCGCTTCAATCGCGCTCTGGCTGTGATATTCCGCCGGCCAATATTTGATGCTCGTTTTTAAAATCATTGCGGCTGGGCCATGCTCTGATTTCGGCAATGGAACGGCGAATTTTTCTCCGAGATTGCCTAACGCCACGCCGAGTTGTTTCTCGAATCCCATTTGCCCTTCGAAAATCGGACCGGGGCCGGTCATGCCGGCGCGCGCGAGCAGTGCCGAGTAAACACCGTGCCGGGCCGCGGTCGCAAACGCGACACCCTTCCAGTGCGAAAGCTCCCCTACCCGCGCCTGACGCATCGCCGCACCAGCCACGCCTGCGATATTCACCGCGTGGCGCGTTTTCTCGGGGTCGAGATTCATCAAACGCGCGCTTGCCAGCGCGGTTGAAAAGGCGCCGTAGGTCACGTGATCCCAACCCCGCGCGCGAATACTGGCTGCATCGCAGAATCGGCACTGCACTTCGTAGGCCAGTGCGATCGCGGTAATTAACTTGCGTCCATTCGCGCCGACGCTCTCCGCAATCGCCAGCGCGGCGGAAATATTATCGCTTGGATGCGCCGGTTCCTTCGACAAATAAGTATCGTTGTAATCGAAATAGCGGATGGCACAGCCGTCTGCAAATGCTGTCCAGTCCGGTGGCGCCTTGTGATTGGTGCCGATAATTGTCGATCCTTGCTTCGCCGAAAACTCTGATGCAACCTCGCGCGCAATCCGGCAGGGTTCTTCTTCCCATGCCCCGAGTGCGCAGCCTAACGAGTCGATCACGCGTCGCTTCACTTCGTGTATCACTTCGGGTGAAAGCTCCTCAAACTGAAGCGCGCAAGCGTAATCAGCCAGTTGATGAGCAAGCGTTGTCGTCATGAAAAATCGGAACTGCAATCTGCCGATGAATTGCTACCGAGCAAGCGAACGCGGGAGGTGCTGCGTCATAGTCTCCAGTGAGCACTGCGGTTGCCCTGCAATTCAAAACCGGGCACACTTCCCGCGTGAGCGAATTTCAATTCGGAGGAGAATTTGTCTGGCGCCCCACGCCAGAGCTGATTGCGCAATCCAATTTGCAGCGCTTCATCAACAAGCATGCGCTCGGCTCCTATGAGGAGCTGATGCGAAGATCGACAACGGACATCACCTGGTTTTGGGACACCGTCCTGTGCGATCTCGAAGTCCAGTTTTACAAACCGTACTCCCGTGTTGTCGATCTGAGCGAGGGCAAACCATGGGCGCGCTGGTGCGTCGATGGCGAGATGAACGTCGTCCACAACATGCTCGATAAGTATGCCGCTACTCCGACAGACGCACGCATCGCAATCAAATCCGAAATCGAAGACGAAACGATTCGAACACTTACTTATAAAGAGCTGCGCGAGGAGGTGAACAGGATGGCGGCGGCGCTGCGCAGTCTTGGCCTGGGCAAAGGCGATGCCATCGGTGTGTTTATGCCAATGGTGCCCGAAATTGTCGTCGCCATGCTTGCCACCATAAAAATCGGCGGAATTTTCCTGCCGCTCTTCTCCGGCTTTGGTGCCGCCGCGATTGTTTCTCGATTGAAAGACGCCGACGCGAAAGCTCTTTTCACCGCAGCCGGGAGTTATCGTCGTGGAAAATTTTGCGCGATGAAACCGGTCGCCGACGAAGCGGCATCGCAAATTCCGACACTGCGACACCTCATCGTCTTGCAAACTGAAACTGTAGGGGACGCTGTTAGAGTCCCAGGCACAAAATGGGAAGCTGACAGCTTCCCCTACAGGACGCACTCGTGGCGCGAGTTGATCGAATCGAAACCAACCCTCGCTGAAACCGAGCGCACCAGCGCGGAAGACCCGATGATGATCATCTACACATCTGGCACCACTGGTAAACCAAAAGGAGCGGTGCATACGCACTGTGGCTTCCCCATCAAATCCGCGCAAGATATGTGGCAGGGACTCGATCTGCACGCGGACGAAACACTTTTCTGGATGACAGACATGGGCTGGATGATGGGACCATGGGAGGTCTTCGGAACTTTATTGCTCGGCGCGACAATGATGCTCTACGACGGCGCCCCAGATTTCCCCGGACCCGACCGCGTCTGGTCGCTTGTAGATCGACACAAAGTGACAGCGCTGGGCGTATCCCCGACACTGATTCGAGCGCTGCGCCGTTACGGCGACGAAATCGTGCATCAACACGATCTTTCGTCGCTCCGCAAATTCGCTTCCACTGGCGAACCGTGGAATCCCGATCCATGGATGTGGCTATTTCAAAACGTAGGACGCGGAAAACTCCCGATCATCAATTATTCGGGTGGCACGGAAATCTCCGGTGGTATCGTCATGGGCAACGTCCTCACGCCAATGAAACCGTGCGCCTTTTCGGGACCGCTTCCGGGGATGGCGGCGGACGTGATAGATGAAAACGGCAAATCCGTTCGCGGTAAAGTCGGCGAACTGGTCATTCGCGAAGCGTGGATCGGAATGACGCGCGGCTTCTGGCGTGATCCGCAACGTTACATCGAGAGTTATTGGTCGCGTTGGCCGGACATTTGGGTGCACGGCGACTGGGCGGCAGTCGATGGCGATGGACTTTGGTACATTCTCGGTCGCAGCGATGACACGATTAAAGTTGCAGGCAAACGTCTC